>CBFDEA010000079.1:0-7150 GCA_965603695.1 uncultured Rhodospirillaceae bacterium
GTACTGGATCAGGATCGGAAGGTCGCGCCCTGGGTCGACGTCGGCCAGGATTCCCAACCGCCCGTATAAAAGTTGATTCATATGCATCTGAATCAGCAAGTCGTTAAGCGATTCGCCCTTCGACGTTGCCGTTTCGCGCATATCTTCAAGCGCGGCGGGTAGTTCAATATTTGCCGGTTCGCGGTCCAGGATACCCGTCAGGGCTCGGACCGTTTCTTTCACCAGGTCGGGGAAAAATGACCGCTGCAGGTATGCGACATACAACGCCAGGCCGTCGTCGGACAGGACCTTCGGGTTCGCCGACAGCGCCGTCATTCCCGTTGTTGCCTGTAAATATGTGGTCGTTTTGCTTTTGATATGCCGCTGGCCTTCGTTCGTGTCGAACATGGTTATCCAGTCGGGTTGTCGGGCTGAAAAATCAGGATGCGGGGTCGATACGGCCGAACCCCCGGCCGCCCTTTGCGGGATCGTTGTGATTCCCGGCTGCAGCGGGGCGGTTGCGTTTTGTAAAAGCGTAGACATTGGCGAAGGGCTCCGATTGTTCGACCCTCACGGCCGGGATTTTAAGTTGCCCCGGATACTGACCCGGAACTAGGCGGTTTCGGTTTGCGGGCGGCTCGATGGTATGCGCGGGAAAAGGCGTCGACCTGGTCGGCGAACGATCCCCCTGGAAACTGACAAATTTCGTCCAGGAAAACCGTGTTCCAACTACCGCGAACGATATAAACGTTCCCGGCTTCGGCCTGCGCTGCAGGTGCGGCGGCTCGCAATGCTTTGTCCCCGGATTCAGGGGAAAAATAAATGCGATGCTTCGGGAAGTCGGCGGCGATGTCCTGCGCCTGGGCCTTCCCGGCCTGACCTGGGTCCTGTGGAAAGTCGATTATGACGCCCTTTCCATCCGCTTCGCCCGTATCGGTCATTAAAGTCCGAACTTTTAAAGGCGATCCACGAAGACGAACCACGTCAACGACGATGATCATAGGCTTCGCGTAAAACAAAAGCAATCCGACGGTATACGCGGCCTTCGATCCGCCGGACGCCTGTTCGTCGGTTGCCGCCAGGTCCCAACCGCGAACCCAGGACCCTTTCTTCGGCATTTCAGATTTATCCATAAACTTCCCTTTGAACCATATCCGCTTGAATAGTCCGCCTTCCCTGGGCGCTGGCCGTTGCTGCAATTGGCCCGCCGTTGCATAGCTTCCGATTTCCTTTTCGAGCGTCGACAGCCTGGGTTCGTCGAACAATTCCGGCCACAATAATTCCCCTTCGTCGCTCCTGAAATCGCCAGGTAATTCCCGGCCCGACTTTTCCAGGGTTATCGGGACGCTGACAAACGGATGCTTTTTTTCGTATCGGGCGGGTAAGCATAAATGAATTAGTTCAGCTTCGTCGGCGATGATATGGCCCGCGTAATCCTTTTCGTGCAAGCGTTGCATCATTACGCAAGCCCCGCCGTTCTTCGATCGAATCCTGGTCGGAAGGGCCATTCGAATCCGTTCGACGATCGCGTTCCGGTTGTCGTCGCTTTCAGCCTGTTCGACGTTGTGCGGGTCGTCCATTATCACGAAGTCGCCGCCTTCCCCCATGATCCCGGCGGTCGACGTGCTGAATCGATACCCGCCTTTCGAATTGGCGAATCGTGTTTTCTGGTCCTGGTCCTTTCTGATCTGCAGGTTTGTTTCGCGCAGCGCCCCGACGATGTTCCCCCATCGTTGTTGATACCATTCCGACCGGATCAATTGCCGGGTTTTGTCAGCATCACGAAGGGCCAGGTCGGCCCGGTAACTGGTCGCCATGAAACGAAGCCCGGTTCGTTCTGGCTTCGTCCAGGCCCAGGCATTCAACAGGACCGAAACCGTCAGGCTTTTCATATGGCCCGGCGGAATGTTCAGCAGTAAGCGCGGGATTTCCCCGGCGATAAACGCTTCCAGGTATTCGCACATAATAGCGACGTGGCGACCGTTGACGAACGGGACCGGGTCCAGGTGTTCGAAGCCATTACGAACGAAGGCGTAAAAATCGTTTTCCATCCGTTCGGCCAGTATGGCGTCCAGGTATGGCAGGTTTTCGCTAGCTGGCGACGGGGTCGGGGGTGGCATGTAATAGCCGCTGCAGCCGGATCAATTCTTCTAGCTGTTCCGTCGTCAGGTTGTCGACGTTCGGCTGGCTGGCCGTCGGCATCATTGACCCGTCGGGGTTCGATACTTCGACGGCCTGGGTCGGCTTGAAATGCGGGTGACGATTCTTTAAGCAAAATTCCAAAAGGCGATCGGACTGTTCGTGCTGTTCGTGGAACCGGGTTTCCTTTTTGTCGGCGTTGATGACGTGAACGTAAGGCGTTTTTTTAAGGACCCCGTCGATCCCCCGCCGCCAGGCTTCGGCTTCGCCAGCGTCCAGGAATTCGGCCAGGGCGTCGTCCCATTCCATCTTGAAGTCGGCGTCGCGTTCGGCCAGGTCATAGAACGATGACCGATTCATTTCGCCTTTTTTAGCCGACGCCGTGACACGCCCGGTCTTTTTCAATTCAGCCAGAAAAAGCGTTCTGCGGCGGGGGGTTATGGTTTTTTTTCGTGCCAACGTTCAGCGCCTCACGCGTGACATAGTTGTCGGGTTGTCGGGTTGGACTAGGTCAATACTACTCTGATTTTATACTGCCATTCAACAAAAGCCCGGCGAAGGCGCGCCGTGTCCGTGTCGTGACCCTTCGAATCTTCGACGATGACTTCCCCGGTCGCGTTGTCGAAATAGCGAAAATCCGCCTTGTAACTGCAGCGCCGACCGTTGGGGAATCCCTTCGATCGTATCTTGACGGGATCGGCGTCAGTCCCCAGGGAATAACGGGGCTGCAATTCTAGGTCGGTTATTTCGTGGGCTTTTTCCAACAGCTTCAATTCGGAATAGCGGCGGGCTTCGCGGGCTGAATCAAAAACGATTCCGTCGACTTCGGTTTTCCTGGCCCCGAAGTTATTCGGGCGGCGGCGGGACATCGCGTTCGATCGCTTCGTCGACCAGGCGTTTCAATACGTCGTTGACGTCGGTCCGTTGCTTGCGCCTTTGCTGTTTTTCTTCTTCGGTCGGGGGTTCGTCGGCGACGATGTTAATTTTTGCCGGTTCATTTGAGGCGATCGGGGCGGCTTTTGCCTGGGCTTGAACCAGGACCGTCACTTCCGGGGCCGGGACAATGATCGGCGGCGGGGGCGGCGGTTTCGGCAGGGTCCAGTCGATTATCGTGACCGCTGACCAGGCCCCCCGGTTTTCGATGATAATCGTCGGCTTATGCGTCGGAACCAGCTTCGGCCGTTTCGCGACTTTGGACGGGTACGTTTCCAGACAGGTCGACGGGGTGCATCGCGTCGCTTCGCCTTCGCCGCCGCCTTCGCCATCATCGCCACTAGAATTCCCGTTATTGCCAGCAGGGCCAGCAGGCCCGGAAGGTCCAGCAGGGCCAGCCGGTCCAGCGGGGCCAGCGGGGCCAGCGGGTCCGGGGTCGCCGCCGTGGTCGTGTCCGTGTCCGTGTCCGTTGCCTTTTTTCGCCAGGGCTGGCGCGGACGCCAACAACAGGACCAGAAACAGGGCGCGGATCATTACGACCAGACCGACAGTTTATCCCGGACCCAGGCGTCGACCGCCTTCGCCGTTGGTATCTTGTCGAAATACCCGGTCGCCCAACCTAGCGCCAGCCCAAAAAGAAAAATCAGAAACATATCCACAATTTATCCCCCGTTGATTCAATTACCAATCCCTTCGGCTTCCGGGTCGTCGTCCATCCAGTCGCGACCCGTTTCAGGCTTCGGCAAATTGTCCAGGACAGCGGACATTCGCTTCGATGCTTCGACCCGCCCGTCGACGACCAGGTTCCCCCCTTCGCGGACGTCCAGGAATCCGCCGCCTTTCTGGCTTCCTTCGCATAGGTCCAGCGGCTTCCCGCTGTTGAACCTGGCCAGGCCCTTCGTGTCAGCGTAAACGATACGCCATTTTTTCCCCATTCGTTGAATCGATAATTTTGGAATTATGTCAGGCATCACGCCCCCCGTTTAAATGTTGATTGATTTCGTCGACTCGATCCTGGTCCTGTTGTTCCCATTCCTGGCGCTGTCGATCTATACGCCGCTGCGAAACCTTCCCGATCACGATCGAAGATAGCGCCCCGGCGATCGCAGCGATCAGGACTAGAATGACAATATCAGGGTTTATATTTTCCAGCATCGGGTCGGATGGTAGCAAAAAAGGCGACAAATTATTCCATTTTTATTCCGGCGCGGGAATTTTGTCATTGTGGTCCGTGACGCATTTGACCAGGGTCGCGCGGATCGCCCGCTGTTGGTTCATATAGGCCCGCATCGCTTGCAGGTTTTCCGCCAACGCGGCGTATAGGTCCGGCGTGAACCAATACCCCCAAACCTGGTTCGGTCCCAGGGCGACCGTCGGCGGCGTGTCTTTCAGGTTCAGGGCGTCGGGCTTGTTATTGATAGCCCCGCAAATGACCGGGACGGGTTCCGGCTTGATAACGATATCGGCGGGCTTCGGGGATAGCAGTGAACAACCAGGAAGGGCCAGCACAAACAGCAGAGTCGCGCCCGCTTTCATTGACGGGATTCCGACTCGATTTCGCCCCAAACTTTCGTCGTCGCTTTGCGGGCCATGCGTTCTAATAATTCAGGCTTCGCAGCGGTCAGCGTTTTAAGCCGCTGACGATCTTCCAGGACTTCGGTCGTTTTTGCGTTTAGGTCGCGGGCGGCCTGCAGTTCGCTTTGAATTTTTTCCTGGCGTTCACTTTCTTCGACCAGTTCGCGTTCGACTTGCGCGACCCTGGCGTTCGCCGTTTCGGCGGATATTTTTGACGCGACGGCGTTCTGTTCAGCGACGACCCTGGCGTCGATCTGGCTGTTCACGATATAACCGCCCATTCCGATCAGCCCCCCGCCCAGGGCGACGACTAAAATAATGATCTGGATATTCACGTCGGCCCGTTCATATATTTATCGATCAGCTTCCCCAGGACGATCGTGATCACGGTCAGGATCGCGGCGGGGAACCCGGCCAGGGCCAGGGCGACGGCCTGGTTGTCGACCGTTTGCCAATTGAAGGCGATGAACCAATCGACGACATAAAACCAGGCATAGAAGAAAAACAGCGAAAACGCGCCGGTTAACAGCCGGGGCCAAACTCGCCATTTATTGAAATCTTCGGGGGTCATTGGTTCGACAGTATCCGTTCGAACAGCCGGTCCCGCTGCGTGTTCAGGTCGCTAAGTGATTTTCGAAGGCCGACCAGTTCGCGTTCGTCGCCCTGGTTCCAGTTCCCCCCGGCGTTTGTCTTTTCTGTTTCTAGTTCGAACTTGATGTTTTCCAGGTCCCGGATTCGAAGGTCCAGGACGACCAGGGTCAACCCGTCGACGGACGCGGCTGTCGATTGCATCGATTTCGTGTTCGCCTTGACGGTCGCCTGAATCTGGTCGAACTGTTGGACGACCTGTTCCTGGACCGCCTTCAAGTCGGCGTCGCTGGCGTACTTTTGATCGATGATATTATCGCCCGCCGACCATACGGCAGCGCCCAGGCCGCTAAAAATTACCCCGATGATCGCCGCAATCGTTCCCCATTGGACCCCGGACGACTGTTCGCTGAACTTCTTTTCCATCGATACCCCGTTAATCGTTGACGTGTCGGACGGTTAGTCGGAACGATCCTTCGGCCGTGACCAGTTTATTAAATTCAATACAGGACGCCGTCGTCGATGACAACAGTCGATCGTTTTCTTCGTCGTAAGAATGGGAACAGCCCCCGCAGCCGACGAAGTTTTCGACCTCGTTTCCCTTGTGGGCCAGGATACACAAATATCGACCGTCAGGCGGACGGCCTGGCGAATTCTCGAATTTATAAACGTTCAGATCGGGGTTGACCATCAAAAAGACTTCGCCGTATTTGGCCGACGAATGCGGAAGCAAATCATAATCGCCCAGGGGGACGCATGATTCGAAAGGCTTATTCCCCAGGTCGGGCGGCTCGATGGTATGCCAGGTTTTCCCGCCTAGCTCGATGACGGCATGGGTTCCCTTTCGGCTTCGGTCGTCGCGGATTCGTTCAATGGTCATAATTTGCCCCGCTGGTTTTTCGGGTGATCCTCACGATCGACGGCCTGACCTTATACGAAAACCCTATCCCAGGCAAAAAAAAGCCCCGCCAGCCAGGAAACGAAAACCGACTGTCGGGGCCTTCCCCGGTCCGGGAACTGAACAATTTCAGAAACGGACCTTTACCCGGTCGCCCGGATACCAACAAACGCGCGACCGTCGTCCCCCTTTCAAATTACACGCCAGGGGCGGGGCGTTCACGTTCGACACTGTTTCCGCATCGGACCCGTTAAGGGTTGATCAGTGCCGGGTCGTGTTTCCGGTTTCGGAAATTTGGTCGAACATTTTTTTCCGTAGCGCGTCGCGCATCGGTTTGGACCAGGTATCGTTCGTATTCCCCAGGACCCGGTCGACGCCAAGCCGAATGATTTCGGCCAGGTTTTCGGCGACCAGCTTCCGTTCGTGATAGCGGCCAGCTTCGAAGCATTTCAGCGCCAGCGCGATCACGGCAGCGACCAGGACGAACAGCCCGACGCCGACAAGCCAGAAAATTCCCCAGGCTGTCACGAATCCAGCCTTCGCGGGAAGTCGGGGTCGGCGGCCAGGCGCGTGTCCCATAGTTCAGATAGTTCGGCCTGTTGGATTTCGGTCGGCGTGATAATGTATTTCCGCGACGCCGTGTCTTTAAATGCAATCTGTCCCCAATGATTCAAAACGTCGCGCATGTAAATCCTGAACATATGAAGCGTTAACGTCGGATCGATCCGGGCTTCGACCCAGGTCAAAACGTTGTCCAGGTCTTCGATCACGAACGGGACTTCGATCGCTTCCGGGCCGGGGTGATAATCCGCGACCATGATGATCCCCGGCTGGCCGTTTATGGGCGGCTGCCAAAACCATTGAAAAACCGAATCAGTCATTTTTCCCCCTGGGCGTCTAGCCAGTCGGTAAGGATTTTTCGGATCATCGCGGACAGATTGCGTTCGTCACGATCGGCGGCGTCGACTAGCGCGTCCTTTAATTCCTTTTTCAAATAGACTTTGATCGGATGCTGGATTCGGTCGCATTCGCTTTTCG
>CBFDEA010000080.1:0-7123 GCA_965603695.1 uncultured Rhodospirillaceae bacterium
TCGGTTTACTCGAAAGTGCGTTTCAGCAACTCTTCGGGGTCTACGCCGTAGCCGGAAAAAAATTCTTCGTAGGAACGTACGACCCGGGCCGGTGTGTCGAGAAGGCCCTCGCGGGACGGGTCGTCTCCGGCCCAGCGCAAAAGGGTGCGCACCGCGTCCTCCGCCTCAACGCGGCGCGGTTTGTCCCCGGCGTCTTTTATCAAACTGAGTTTTTCGTTGCTGCTCATGATGCTTCCTTGAAGTAAGCATGGAATGTGGGTTCATCGACCCTGTAAATCAAGGGGAAAAGCGAGCCTAATGAACGGCGCGCCCCTCATAGGGGCTGTCCAGCGAGAAAGTCGGGATATCAATCTCGAAGGCATCGCCATCGCTGGATACCAGTTGGTAACTACCGCCCATGATCCCTGATGGTGTCGATAAGGGGGTGCCGCTGGTGTATTGAAAGGACTCGCCCGGTGCCAGTTGCGGCTGCTCGCCGACGACGCCTTCCCCGCGGACCTCTTGCAGGGCACCCAGGGCATTGGTGATGCGCCAATAGCGCGAGATCAGTTGCACCGTATCCTCGCCATTATTGGTGATGACAACGTGATAGGCCCAGAAAAACAGGCCGGCGTCGGGATCGGACTCCTCGTCGAGGAAGATCGGATCGACGTTGACAGTGATGGCCCGGGTGGTTTGGGCATAGCTACCGGGCATTTCAGAATTAGGCTTGTTCAAGGGGCCTCCGCAGGCAGTGTACAAGGATCACTGTTCATAAGTGGGTATTGGAAGGTTTTTTTCTAGCCCTTTGCCCAGAAAAACCTTTCCGGCATTAGGGCGCGGCCTTGCGCGGCCCGCTCAGGGGGCGGCAAGACGTCCATATTCGGCCAAAGGCCGGTCTCAAGGGTTGTCGCATAGGGCTCGGGCAGTCCTTCCTGGCGCATCTGCCGCGCCGCTTTCATGTGATCATAGGCGAGGGGATGCAAGGCGAAGTCGATGCCCTCTGGGCCAGGCGTCAGGATCGAAAACCAGGTGCGCGGAGTGGCGTCGTTGGCCGGCATGCCGATGACCCCGGGGTTGTGCCAGATACGGCCATCGACGTCGGCGCTGAAAGGCAGGCCGCAGTGGCCGCCGATGACGCCGTCTGCGCTTAGGTTATCGATTTCCCGGCGCTTGTCTGCGTCCGGGGTCGAGTTGAAAATAAAACGACCGATTTCATCGGTGCCGCCGTGAATGACGGCGACCCGGCGCTTGTTCATGGTCAAGGTCAAGCCGCGCGGCAGGTCGGCCATCCATTTCTTGGCATCATCGTTAAGCGACCGACTGGCATGGGCGAACCATTGGACGGACAAAACATCGCAGGCGCTGCCGGCATCGAAGCCACAACCGCAGTCTTGCAGGTCGTTGCCCAAAGATTCTTCGCAATTACCCATGACCACATGGATGCCAGCGGCGCGGATGGCTTCGAGCGTGGCCGCAGGTTCGCCACAGTAGGCGACGACATCGCCGGTGCAGATGATATTTTCAGGGCCGATGTTTAGAGACGCGGCCTGTGCCAGCAGGGCCGTCGTCGCCTGGAAATTACCATAAGGGCCGCCGAAAACCAGCACCGGCTCCTCAAAGTTGCCTAAATCTTTAAAGCCCTTATCAGCCACTGCACGAGGCGCCGCCAAGTACACAAAAGCGGGCGCAGTGGGGGTGATTCAACTGCACGGTCTTCGATGAACCGCCAAGATCATGGCCGAGCTCGAATGTGCTGTCATAAGGCAGCAGGGTACAGGGAACGACCAGCGGCCCGTCGCCGCCTTTGCGCTTGATGACCATGCGCGAGGTCGCGCACATCATGGTTTCCGGGGCGACACCGAGAATGTCCCAGCAGTGGGTGGTGATCTCTGGCACGTCCTGGGTATCGTCCATTTCAGGGAACAGCACCAGGGCCGAAGGATTGTCGGCGTCAACGGGGATGTTTTCGGCTTCGAACAAAGCGCCGTAGCAGGTTCGCGAGAGTTGCTCACTTTCGCTCCAGCAGGTGCGTCCGGCGATGGTCAGGTTGAAGTCATTCTCGGCCAGCCATTTAAGCCCCTTCAACATCGGTGCCCAGGTTTCCGGCCCACGAATGGCTTCATGTTTGTCCTGGCTGTAGTGATCAATGGAAACCCTGATTGCCAGTTTGTCACCATAGCGGGCCTTGAGCGCCAGCAGATCGTCGAAGCGGTGGTGCATGGGTTTCATGGCGTTGGAAAGCACGAGCACCCGGTAGCCCTGCATCAGGGACATCTCCAACATTGCAACCAGCGCCTTGTTCATAAAAGGCTCGCCACCGGTAAAGGCTATTTCCTCGACGGGAAGATTTTCGCGGATGATTTCGCGCAGATAATTTTCGACGTCTTGGCCAGAAAGATAAGCCAGAGCGTCGTTGCTGGGGGTCGACTCCATATAGCAGTTCTGGCAGGCAATATTGCACAGGCTGCCAGTATTGAACCACAGGGTTTTCAAGCGAGTCAGGGCTACGACGGCGCGCTGCTCGCCTTTCGCCGTGACATTCGGATTGATAAACTTCCCCGGATCAAGGGTTATGGGGGCTGGCAATACGGATTCGGGCATAGGGTCCTCAAGTTATCGACGGATGGCTGTCTCTTAAGTGTCTTTTTAACAATGCACAGAGTCCATTCCAAATAACAATATCGTGTGCAGCCGCTAATTTGATGTTCCGCGATGGCGTTGTCAGGGCTATGATTTGCCAATATGCGGATGTAGCTCAATGGCAGAGCAGAAGCTTCCCAAGCTTACGACGGGGGTTCGATTCCCCTCATCCGCTCCAGAACTTTAACGCCTTAATCTTCATATCCGAAACGCTTGGCCCAGGGCAGCAGGAACGGCAGGGCTGGTTGCATTTGTGCGCGGTAGCGCTGCCAGCGACCGCGCGCCCGGGTGTACAGGGGCTGGGTCACCTGATTGTAACTCGGCGTGTTTATCCGACCGCGTTGATAGGCCGTTTTAGCATAGTCGCGGACGCCGTCGTCCCAGTCTAGGCCAAGGAAATCGAACAACGGGGTCAGCGTCTCCTCGAACGCCTCTATAAGGTTTTCGTATCGCACCATGTGGATCTGCAACGGCAAAACAGCCTGGTACTGCTGCCACAGGACCATAACCTTGTCGTATAAGCGCGCCGCGCTCTCGAGGTCCTGGAAACTGGCCATGGCGTCACTAAGCTCGAAACTCTGCATGAAACAACTGAGCACACAGTCACAAGGATGCCGCTGTACGAAGACAAACCGGGCCTTGGGAAATATCCTGTAAATCAGGCCGGCATCGACGATGTTGAGCGGCAGTTTGTCGATGATGATGGCGGAACGATCCTCAGGCTTCAGGTGGCTATCGAGTTCGGCGAAGTAGATACGACGAAGTTCAACCAACTTGGCCGGTGTGAGGGTCGCCAAGCTTTCCGGGTAACCCGTGGGTAACAGTGCAAGGGCGTTGCGGACATAGACGATGGCGGGTTTTTCCTCGACGACGGAAATTGCCCCGTGGCTGCGCACGATGGTGTCGAGCAATGTGGTGCCTGAACGCGGGAAGCCGACGATGAAAACAGGGTCTGGCCGCTGCTCAGAGTTTTCCAGGGGTTGCCAGCTATTTACCCAGTCTGCGGTATAGTGATTTTTCAAATAATCGATCATTGCCGTATAGCGGGCGGCGTCGGCGTTGTCGGCTTCCGGCGCTTGCTTGCCCAGGTCGTTGCTTTGTGAAAAGTAGCTGAATGCCACTTCGGGATCATCCAGGCGGTCGCACAGGTCGCCCAGCAGTTGCAGCCTTAACCTGGCCAGGACGGGGTCGGCTGTTGGCGCGTCGGCTCTCTCCAGAATATCCCGTGCCGCTGCATAGTCGCCGTCGAATTTCAAGACCTGCGCTTCTCTGAGGGCGATGCGCGGGTCGCCCGGGCAGTTGAGTCGGAAATCGCTGAGCGCTTGACGCAACTCTTCGATGCGATTGCTATTTTCCAAAATAGTGCAGAGATTATTATGGATTTCGGCGAAATCGGGTTTGATGGTCAGCGCCATACGGTAGATTTGTGCGGCCTCATCAAGGCGCTCCAGATCTTTGAACACATTGCCAAGATTGTTATGGGCGAGGAAAAAATCAGGTTTGATGCTAAGTGCTTTTTGATAGCGTGCCACGGCCTCCTCCAACCGCCCCGTCTGTTGGAGGATATTGCCGAGATTGAAGGTGGCATTCAGGTCTTCGGGATTTAGGGTCAGGGCCTTTTGATAACTGGCGGCGGCATCCTCCAGGTTGCCCTGGTCATAGAGCGCATTGCCAAGGTTGCAATGGGCGGCGACGAAGCCGGGGTTGATGCTGAGGGCTTTGCCGATGAGCGTGACGGCGTCATCAATTTTGCCAAAATGATGAGAAATTACACCAAGCAAATGCAGGGCGTCGGGTTGATTGGGGTCGTCTTGCAGAATCTGCCGGTAAATGCTCTCGGCCTCGGGCAGTCGACCGGCATTGTGGTGTTGCACGGCCAGAGCCAAAAGGTGGCTCGCTGAATCAATAGATTTTTTCTGTCTCTGAACTTTCTGGAGATTCTTTGGCGAACGTAGTTTCCTTGACCTTTTCATGTTCGATGCTTGTTTCCCATCAACTTTTGATCCGATACGCAACCGTATACAAGAATTTCGCTAACAAAAATGTAATTCTCCCCGATTATCTTTCGTGTTGTCTGAAAGGGCTTGTCGAGATAGTTTCGCCCCCATGGCTGAAAATATCATCAATTCAAATGGCGGCGCACTTTCGGACCTTCGGGTTCTTGACTTGACGCGCATTCTGGCGGGACCGACCAGCACCCAGCTTCTTGGCGACCTCGGTGCCGATATTATCAAGATTGAGCATCCGGTGGCGGGCGACGACACCCGCAAATGGGGACCGCCCTATATCAAGGATAAAGACGGTGCCGATACCAGTGAAAGCGCTTATTACTTAAGCGCTAATCGCAACAAGCGTTCTGTCGGAATCGACTTGGGTACGCGCGAAGGCCAACAACTGGTGCGCCGCTTGATTGGCAAGTGCGATATTCTCGTCGAAAACTTCAAAGTCGACGGGCTGGCCAGGTTCGGCCTTTCCTATGATGATCTGAAAGAAGAATTCCCCGGCCTGATTTTTTGCTCGATCACCGGTTTCGGCCAGACCGGTCCCTACGCGCCGCGCGCCGGGTACGATTATCTGGCTCAGGGGCTGGGCGGTGTTATGAGCATTACCGGCGAGCCCGATGGGCCGCCGACGAAGGTCGGTGTCGGTATTTCCGATATCATGTGTGGCATGTACGCTGCTGTTTCCATCCTCGCCGCTGTTCGTCATCGCGATCTGACGGGGCAGGGCCAGTATATCGACCTTGCCTTGCTCGACACCCAGGTCGCCTGGCTCGCCAATGAAGGCCTGAATTATCTGACGTCGGGCATCGTACCGACGCGCCGGGGCAACGCGCATCCCAATATTGTACCCTATCAGTTGTTCGAAACCGCCGACGATCCGCTCATCCTGGCTGTCGGCAATGACGGCCAATTCAACCGCTTTTGTGAATTTTCGGGAATTCCGGAGATTGCCGAAAACCCTCTGTATCAGACCAATTCAAACCGCGTCGCTAACCGTGACACGCTGATAGAAATTCTCATACCGATCATCAAAACCAAGCCACGCCAGTACTGGCTGGATGGGCTTGAAGGCCTTGGCGTTCCGGCCAGCCCGGTCAATGACATCGCCCAGGTCTTCGACGACCCGCAGATAAAACATCGAAAGATGAAAGTAGCGGTGCCCCATGATACCGCCGCCGCCGGTTCCGTCGATTTGATCGCCAATCCGATCAAAATGTCCGAAACGCCGGTAAGTTACCGATACGCACCGCCGACCCTCGGCCAGCATACCAATGAAGTTCTCAAGGAATTTTTGGGTTTGAGCGACGATCAGTTGAAGGTGTTGCATGCGGACGGCTTGATTTCTTAAATATTTTGGCAAAATCGTGACGGACTTGTCATTCTTTCTTGCCGCTGCCTGCGTAGTGCTGTAGCTACAATGCAATGTGTGGTTCCCGTATGGGCAAAGCCTTCGGGACGAACAGGGAACACGGTTGGCTTACCTATCAAGGGGCCTATGCCGTGGCTGCCCCCGCAACTGTGTAAGGCGTTTTTTATAATCGCCTAAGCCAGAATACCTGCCACACAGGGATTAGATCAAATGGCTATCAATTTGATCTAATTTGTAAAGTTAGAGCAATTTACTTGGCCTCACATGAGGACGGGTGGCTCTAGGACCTCAAAGCTATCGGGTGAGATAGCAAAGGAAAAAAGCAAATGCAGATCAAAACCGCCATCGCGCCTTCAACAAGTATTGCCATCGATGAAACCCTCAAGGCGCGTCTTCTCGCCGTCGTTTTTGGTGCCGTCATTCTCTTTAGTGTCGGCTTCGCCTATTCGACCCCGATCCATAACGCGGCTCACGATACCCGTCATACCCTGGCCTTTCCCTGCCACTAACAGCTTAGGGAAAGTATCATGGTTTTTAGAGTTTTTGCTGCGGCGCTAGCCGCCGGCCTGCTTTCGGCTATCCTGATCACCGCTTTGCAGTCGGTGACAACGGCGCCGATGATTCTTGAGGCCGAGACCTATGAGGTCGTAAGCCCCGGCCATGATCACAGTACCCATGATCATGGCGCAGATACCGCGACTGCCTGGATGCCTGCCGATGGGTTGGAGCGCATGCTTTATTCCTTGCTGGCCAATTTCGGTGCCGGGGTCGGTTTTTCATTGCTGCTGATCGTCGGCTTGACGTTTGATCTGCCCGCAGTCGGGGCGGGTCGCGGTGTTTTGTGGGGCGTGGCGGGCTTTGCCATCTTCACGCTGGCCCCGGCCCTTGGCTTGCCGCCGGGGGTTCCGGGATTGGCGGTCCCTGACGAGCAGGCGGCACAGTTGTGGTGGCTGGGGACGGTGTTGTTCAGTGCCGGGGGGCTTGGCGCTCTGGTGTTTGGAAAAACGTCGGTTCTCAAGGTTCTGGGTTTGGCTCTGCTGGTGGCTCCTCACCTTTGGGGTGCGCCGATGGTTTTCGGCGAGTCTCTGGTCCCGGCTAGACTGGCGGCCCGCTTCGCGGCCAAGGAGGC
>CBFDEA010000081.1:0-7097 GCA_965603695.1 uncultured Rhodospirillaceae bacterium
CGTTCTCAAGCGATGTGGCGCTCACCTTGCGGGGAATTTTTGGGCGTCTTTTATCGGGCTGCTTTTTTTTGTCGTCGTCCGCCATATCAATTCTATGTCATTGCAATTCGCATCCCTATATTAAGGACACTGGATGAAGGAATAACAATGAATACTACGCGATGGGCAAATCCCGCAGGCCATAACTGGCTTGGGGTGTGGACTCTGTATATGCGTGAAGTCCGCCGCTTCACGAAAATTTACACTCAGACCATGCTGGCCCCGGTGGTTACGACATTGCTGTTCCTCGCCGTTTTTGCCCTGGCCTTCGGTGGGCGGGCCGCGGCCATGGTCGGCGGTGTGCCGTTCATTGAATTTCTCGGCCCCGGACTGATTATGATGGCGATGGCCCAAAATGCCTTCGCCAACACCTCGTCTTCCATTGTTGTCGCCAAGGTTCAGGGCAATATCGTCGATACCCTGATGCCGCCCTTTACCGCCGATGAATTAACCCTGGCGATTTCCCTGGGCGGCGCGACCAGGGGTATTGCGGTCGGTTTTTCCGTCGCCGTGGCGATGAGCTTTTTCATCCCCATCCACCTTCACAACGTAGGCTTCATCGCCTTTCACGGGTTTATGGCCTCGCTGATGCTGGCGCTGCTCGGCACCATCGGCGGTATCTGGTCGGTCAAGTTCGATCATATCGCGGCGGTCACCAACTTCGTGATCACGCCGTTGTCGTTTTTGTCGGGGACGTTCTATTCTATTCACAGTCTGCCGGAGTTGGCGCAGAAGTTGGCCACCTTCAACCCGTTTTTTTATATGATCGATGGCTTCCGCTACGGCTTTATTGGCACATCAGACGCCGACCCGATACGGGGGGTGTTCGTTATGATCGGGATCAATGGTGTGCTGTGGATTGTCTGTCGGCAGATGTTCCGTTCCGGCTATAAACTTAAAGCCTGAAGAAAAACCGTATCTTCGTTGACAATGTATGTGAAGATTCAGATACTTCCCCGCTTTCCAAATGCGCTTTAATGGAGGGCAGCCCTGTGATTTCAGCCGTTATGCCGACTTATGCAAAGATCGACGTCGCTTTCGAGCGCGGCGAAGGCGTTTATCTGTTTGATAGCGACGGACGGCGATACCTTGATTTTGCTTCTGGCATTGCCGTCAACGCGCTTGGCCATTGCCACCCGCATTTGGTCGAGACCATGCAGGAGCAGGCGAGCAAACTGTGGCATACCTCCAACATGTACCACATTCCTGGACAGGAAAAGCTGGCTGAACGTCTGGTCGCGGCGACCTTCGCCGATAGTGTCTTCTTCGCCAATTCCGGTGCCGAGGCGGTTGAATGTTCTTTGAAGATGGCGCGCAAATTCCAGCACGATCAAGGCCACCCCGAACGCTACCGAGTGATTACTTGCATCAATGCCTTTCATGGCCGGACGCTTGCGACCATCGCCGCGGGTGGCCAGGAAAAACACCTTGCCGGTTTCTCTCCTGCTGTTGAAGGCTTCGATCAGGTGGCGTTCGGCAATCTCAATGAAATGCGTGCCGCTATTACGGCAGAGACGGCGGCGATCCTGATCGAACCAGTCCAGGGCGAGGGCGGCATTCATGCCGCCGATCCCGCGTACCTTAAGGGATTGCGCGCCGCCGCCGACGAGTTCGGGTTGCTGTTGATTTTTGATGAAATCCAGTGCGGCATGGGCCGGACCGGAAAACTATTCGCCCATGAATGGGCCGGCGTCACGCCAGACATCATGGCCGTTGCCAAAGGGCTTGGCGGCGGCTTCCCCGTGGCTGCCTGCCTTGCTACTGAACGCGCCGCTTCGGCCCTGACGGCTGGTTCCCATGGCACCACTTTTGGCGGCAACCCCATGGCTATGGCGGTGGCAAACGCTGTTTGCGATGTCATTTTGGCACCCGGTTTTCTTGATGGCGTCGATAAAGTAGCCAAAACATTGTGGGCGCAGTTACTTGATCTGGCCAAGAAGTATCCTGGCGTTATCGAAGAAATTCGCGGTTCCGGATTGATGATCGGTATCAAGTGTGTCGGCGACAACGGGGAATTCCGCACGAAACTCCACGCGCGGGGAATGTTGAGTGTCGGGGCTGCCGATAATGTCGTGCGACTGTTGCCGCCGCTGATTATTGAAGAGCGCCATATTGATGAAGCGCTGGAAATATTGACGGCGGTTTGTGCGCAAATTGAAGAGGAAAGCTAGCATGGCGCGCCCCAAGCATTTTCTCGACCTTGACCAGTTTGACAGCGCTACCCTGCGGGCGATCCTTGATCGCGGCAGCGCCTTCAAGCAGGGCAGGGGCGAGCTCGAGCCATTGAAAGGCAAGACCTTGGTCCTGATTTTCGAGAAACCCTCGACCCGGACCCGGGTTTCCTTCGAAGTCGGCATGCAGGAATTGGGTGGCCGGGTGATCGTTCTGGAAGGCGATTCGTGTCAAATAGGCCGCGGCGAAAGTGTTGCCGACACGGCCCGTGTGCTGTCGCGCTATGTCGACGCCATTATGATCCGTACCGACGATCCGGCGAAACTGACCGAATTGGCCGAAAACGCCACGGTGCCGGTGATCAACGGCCTGACCGATGACAGCCATCCCTGCCAATTGATGGCCGATGTGATGACCTTTGAAGAACACGCGGGCCCAATTGCCGGGCGCACCGTAGTCTGGTGTGGTGACGGCAACAATGTGGCGACATCGTGGATTCAGGCCGCCGTCCGCTTTGATTTCTCGCTTAATCTGGCGTGCCCCGAACTGTTAATGCCGAATCCGGAAATTGTCGATTGGGCCAAGGCCGAAGGCGGCGATATCACGGTTAGCCAGGATGTCGAAGCGATGGTCGCGGGTGCCGACTGCGTGATCGCCGACACTTGGGTTTCCATGGGCGATGACGATGCCGAGTCTCGCCATAACCTGCTGGCGTCTTACCGTGTCGATCAACGTTTAATGAATTTGGCAAAACCCGAAGCGCTGTTCATGCACTGCCTTCCTGCCCACCGCGGCGAGGAAGTCACAGCCGAAGTCATCGACGGCCCGCGCTCGGTCGTTTGGGATGAAGCCGAAAACCGCCTGCATGCGCAAAAGGGTATCCTCGCCTGGTGCATGGGCTGAATTAAGGTTGGGCTGAATTAAGGTTGGGCTGAATATAGCTTATCTGTTGAGGTCATATTCCTTTAAGCTTTATCTGGCTATATAGGGTAATAGGCAGAGAAGTAGGCGCATGACATCTAACAATCCCCTATGGCGCGGATTGATGGTGACAACGTTGGTTGCGTTGACACCGCTTGTTTTTGCTTGGCCGGACCCCGCGTGGGCCGCAGAGCTAGAATGCGGGGCAATGGCAAACAGCCTCAATCCCGGCGACGACTACGAATTCAAACTCGAAATACAAAGCCAGATGATGCGCCTGGAGAAGGGCGACGACTTTTGCTCCGAGCCGATCAAGGAATGGTTTGCCCGCCAGTTGATCCTGCCAGCCCCGGCGCGCAAGGAAATGCCGTTGCCGAAGACAGCGCCAAGCCAGGCGCAAAAAGACATTGCGCCGTTGCCAGGCGGTGCCGATGACAGCCCCTTGCCGCCTCAACAAATACGGAAAGATTATGTCCCCGATATGGGCCTGGAAACGGATTATGGCGCCGCCCCTCTGCCGATCCAGCGCGAGTTCGTCAAACCGAAAGTGGCAGAGGAGACTCCTGTAGAAGGGGACGCCTCAACGGCCCTCGAAGGTCAGCAGCCGACGGCGGAGGTTGCCCCGGCAGCGACTCTCCAGGATCATGTTTCCAGCGATCCGGAAGCCATTGCCGCTGCCGCTGCCAAAGCCAAAGCCAAAGCCGCCGCCGGTGCCGACGCGGTGCCGGGAACCGAGCAGGACGTATCGGCTTATGGCGTTGCTGCCCCGCCGCCCCTGAAACGCGACGATTCCCTGGTTAAACGCTGTGACCGTGATCTGGCCAGCTTCTGGTCGCCGGGCGAACATGTAATCGAAGGGCAAAAATTCTGGCTGTCGGGTGTCTTCACCGTCGATCTCGATAGCGACGGACGGGTCGATGATGTTGGTTTCAAGATCAAATCAGAAGGCAAGATCGGTAATATTTTAAATTATTTCCCGTCCACGGAAGGCCGTCATTCGGGCAAGACTATCGATAGCCTGAAACTCGACGATGACCGTGATATTTATCGTTTGTGTCCCGGAAACATTACTTTCGAGCGCGTCGACCTGGTCACTCTTGAAAAGAAGAAACTTCCCGCCGCCAATCAGGTCAGGGCTTTGGTCAAAGTGGGTGATAAAAGTGTCGAGACACCGGCAGAGGACGTCCCCGAAAAGACGCCCGAGGAGCCTGAGCCGCCGAAAAAGAAAACTTCGAAAGCTGTTCTTATCGTCGCTGGCATTGCCATGATTTTGTTATTGGCCGGTGGCATTGGACTGGCTATGGCACTGCGCAACATTACCCGTTCCAAAAAGGAAGAAGACGAGGATGAATACGAAGACGATGATGAGGATTAAGAATTCCCTGGGCGCAGTCCTGTTCGTTATCTTCGGGACTTCCCTCGCCGGCTGCGCGGCGAGCGTGCCAAACCCGACATTTCCGGAATTGACCTTTGGACACTTAGGGCAGATCAACCTGAATGTCGCATCGTTGGAAATTGTCTCTTCCTATAAGTCCCCGATGGCGGCCCCGAACGTCGAGCATCTATTCCCGAGTCCACCGGAAAAAGCTCTTATGCGGTGGGCCAATGACCGTTTGCGTGCCACAGGCTCCAGCGCCCGTGCCCGTTTTACGATCCTCGATGCTTCGGTTCACGAAACGACATTGGAAAAGCAAAAGGGCATCAAGGGGGCCTTCACCAAGGATCAGTCCGAACGCTACGACGCGGTGCTTGAGGCAAGCTTGCAAATTACCGACGATGATACCAATTCCGAAGGTTTCGCCAACGCCAGAGCCAGCCGTTCCATTACGGTTAGCGAAGACGCCACCCTCAACGAACGTGCGCAGGCATGGTTCGAACTAAACGAAGCGCTGATGCAAGATATTAACGCCGCCCTTGAGAAGAATATTTCGCAATACCTGGGCAATTGGTTGAACTAACGACGATCAGCCGCGCCAGAACGAACGGCTGAACAAAACGATCACCGTAAACAGCTCCAGTCTGCCCAGCAGCATACCCCCCGCCAGCAGCCACTTCGCCGCGTCGGGAAGGGTCTGGAAGGTTCCTGCCGGGCCGACAATGGGCCCAAGCGCCGGGCCGACATTCGAAAGCGCCGTCGCGGCACTTGACATTGCCGTCAAATAATCAAGGCCGAGCAAGCCCAAAGCCATTGACAGCAGGGCAAAACAAACTCCGAAAACGAAGAAGAAACTTAGCACGGAAACGATGACTTCGTCAGAGATCGGGCGGCGGTTGTAGTAAGGAATAAAGACGCCGTGTGGCTGCAAAAGGTGGTGCATCTGGGTGCGGGCGGCGGCGTAAAGGACTTGAAAACGGAAAACCTTGATGCCGCAGGTCGTCGAACCGGCGCAACCACCGATGAACATGATGAAGAAAAATACCGGGACGGCAAAACTTCCCCACTCCGAATGGTCCGACGTCGCGTAACCGGTGCCGGTGATGGTCGAGACCACATTGAATGATGCGTAGCGTAGCGCTTGCAAGGGATCGTGACCGCTGGAAAGCCACAGCCATGCGGTCATCGACAGGACCGTAACGGCAACGATTGAGAGAAACCACTGAACTTGGGAATCTCGCCAAAGGGCGGCGTAACTGCCGCGCAAGGTTTTCAGGTAAAGGATGAACGGCAGGCTGCCGAAGATCATGCCGAAGGTGGCGATCAGGTCAATATGCCAATTGTTAAAATTGCCGATGGAACGGTCCGACGTTGAATAACCACCCGTGGCGATGGTCGTCATCGAATGGGCGAAGGCGTCGAACCCGGACATCCCGGCGAGCCAGTAGGCGGCGGCGCAAATAAACGTCAGGGCCAGATAGATCAAGCCGATGGAACTGGCGATCTGGGCCGCCCGCGGCATCGCTTTTTCCGAGGGGTCGGACGATTCCATGCGGAATAACTGCATACCACCGACGCGCAGCATCGGGAACACAGCGATGGCCATGACGATAATCCCGATACCGCCGAGCCACTGCAACAAGGCCCGCCACAGTAAAATTCCCGGTGGCGCCGTATCCAGGCCGGTAATCACCGTTGAACCGGTTGTCGTGATACCCGACATGGCCTCGAAGAAGGCATCGGTGAAGCTCATATTAAGTTCGGAAAAGATGAACGGGATGGAAGCAAACAGGGTCAGGACAATCCATGAGAAGGTGGTCATGACAAAAGCCTGGCGAACCGACAGGCGCATTCCCCGGCTGCGCGAGGTCAGTGTCATGGCACCGCCGACGAACAGTGTCACCCCTGATGAAATAGCGAATACCTGCCAATCCGGGTTGCCGGCAAAGGCATCGACGACGGCGGGCACGATCATGCCCAGGGCCAGGGCCGAAAGCAGAATGCCGATAACCAGAATTATGGGTCGAAAATCCATCATGGAAGGTTGCGTCCCCTTTTGCCCGACCGAGCATCGTAACCGAATCGCGCACCGAAAACCTCACTTACTCAAGCCGGTAAGCGAGGTTCGGTCAAGTAGGGAAAAGCTAAACCATGCCGCCTTCACCGGTGGTCGGGGTGCCGACCATGGAAAGGAACTCGCGTCGGGTCGATGGATTTTCACGGAATGCGCCAAGCATCCGTGACGTCACCATGGTAACGCCGGGTTTGTGAACGCCGCGCGTGGTCATGCATTGGTGGGACGCTTCAATGACGACGGCGACCCCTTCGGGTTGCAGGATATCGTTCAGGGCGTTGGCGACCTGCGACGTCATTTTTTCCTGGATGGTCAATCGCTTGGCGTACAATTCGACCAAACGGGCAAGTTTGGAAATACCGATGACCCGGGTTCTCGGCAGATAAGCGATATGCGCCTTGCCGATAATCGGCGCCATGTGGTGCTCGCAATGGGATTCGAAGCGAATATCCTTCAACAACACCATTTCATCGTAGCCATCGGTTTCCTCGAAAGTGCGTTTCAGCAACTCTTCGG
>CBFDEA010000082.1:0-7051 GCA_965603695.1 uncultured Rhodospirillaceae bacterium
CAAAACATCCTCAGCACTCTGTTGTAATTTGGCGCGGTCAGCGCGGCGCACGTCATCGCTACGCCAGTAGCGGCGCACCATCTTGCGGGTGGCTTCATCATAATGAAAATAAAACGCGCCGTTTTCCCCGACGACGCCGTCAACCGGCCACATCCGCGCGATATGATCGCACCACCCGGCCGGACGTCCGGTGATCGGCATGACGATCAAGCCGTTTCGGCGCAAGGATTCCATGGCGCTATAGGCATCCGCCCCCAGGCGGCCCTGCCAAGTCAGGGTGTCATCGATATCACACAGCACAACCTTGATTTGTTTCAAGATTTCCGGGCCGCATTCCTGCAAAGGCTGCATAGAGTCTCTTCCCCCCTGGACGCATACAATTCGTAGCGATACTAGCGGATAACGTACCCAGCCTCAAAGCTTGAACAAGGCGAAGACGGTTAGCACCGTCGCGACACTCGCCAGACCATAGCAGACGGCCATCACCAGGCCATCGGCGCGGATGCCAAAATCATGGGCAGTAATGCGCAGACGGTGGGCGGCGTGCCAGGCCGGCAGGAAGACAACCAAAAAGGCGATCCCTTTGCCAATGGGGTTGTCGAGCAAAGCCACCATGCGTTCGTATGCCAGCGCCTCAACTGGCAGAACACCCAGGGCCAGAGCCAGACCGCTGACAAAAATCATTACCGGCGTGATAAAGGCAGCAAAGGTGCCCCCGGCGGCGAACAGTGACCAGACGACGGGTTTATGGGAACGGGCCATGATTAGACTCCCGCCAAAAACAGAATCAACGCCGAAACAATCAGCCAACCGGCATAATGGGCGGCGATGATGATACTACCGGGAACCTGGAATTCACCCAATTGCAGCGGCATCGCCTTGGGCGTAACGTTGAACCAAGTGGTCGTATGATAGAGCGCAAAAGCCAGGGCGAGGAGATGGAAGCCGACACTCAAAGGTGTTTGCAGGGCATCGGTAAAGCCAGCCCAGGCGGCTGCTCCTTCTGACAGACGCAGCAGCCCGACGACGATCAAACCGCTATATGCGCCGATCAGGATGCAACTGACCTCGCGCGCCATATAGCGCATATAGCGCGGCTGGGCGAGCCACCACGAGGTCGTCGAAACAGTACGAACGAAGGGCCTTCTGCTCATTTGTCCCTCCCCGGTGTTATCAGGTCTTTGAAATAATCGAGGGTGCTGGCGATCTTGGTCTGCTGGATGGCCCCGGCCGGGTCAACGTGTTCCGGGCAAACGTCGGAACAGGCACCGACGAAGCTGCATTCCCAGATGCCTTCGTTACTGGCGACCACGTCCTGGCGGGCAGTCCGTCCGACATCGCGGGAATCCAAATTGTAGCGATGCGCCAACGCCAGTGCGGCGGGACCGACGAAACCTTCATCATGGGCATACTGGGGGCAGGCCGAGTAACACAGCGTGCAGTTGATACACAGGGTGTACTGCTTGAACTTTTTCAGTTGTGCCGGGGATTGCAGGTATGAGCCATCCTCGACGGATTTTTTCTCGGTCGCCACAAGGTACGGTTTGACGCTGGCCAGCTTGTCCATGAAGTCATCCATGACGACGACAAGATCGCGCTCAATGGGGAAGTTGGCAAGCGGCTCAATGCGGATTTTATCGGGCAGATCGCGCATGAAGGTCTTGCACGACAACCTGGGTTCGCCGTCGATCATCATGCCGCAACTGCCGCAGACGGCCATATGACAGGACCAACGGTAACTGAGCGAGCGGTCGAGCTCGTCCTTGACGTAATTGACGGCGTCGAGCACGACCCAGTCTTCCGGACAGGGCACCCGGTACGTTTGAAAACGTGGGGCCTGGTCCGTATCGGGATCATAGCGGAGGATTTCAAGCTCGACGTTTCGTTCACTCATTTCTGCTCACCCCCATAGACACGGGCAGCGGGCTGGGAATGGGTAATAACGACATCGCGGTAGCCGATAACAGGCTCGCCGCCGACAACGTACTGAGCCAGTGAGTGCTTGAGATAATTTTCGTCATCGCGGGCGACAAAATCGAGGCGCTGGTGCGAGCCCCGCGATTCTTTGCGTTCGCGTGCCGAGACGGCGATAGCCCCGGCGACATCAATCATCGCCCCCAGTTCCAGGGCCTGGATCAGGTCCGTGTTGTAGACATTGCTCTTGTCTTCCAGTTCAATGTTGGCGAAACGGCGGGTTATGTCGCCGATCGTCGCGCAGGTTTTCCGCAGTGATTCATCGGTACGGTAGATACCGGCCCCGGCTTCCATGGTCGTGTTCATTTCGCGACGCAACCCCGAGACGCTCTCGCCGCCGCCGACACTTTGATAGAGTCCGGTTATACGGGCCTGGGCGCTTTGCCCTTGCTGACGCAGCGCCGCCTCATCGACATGATCGCCGGCAGCCTCTGCCAGTTTCGCCGCCCCGCGTCCGGCCCGGGCGCCGAAGACGAGAAGTTCGGTCAGCGAGTTTGATCCCAGACGGTTGGCCCCGTTGATGCTGACGAAAGCGCATTCGCCCGCCGTAAACAAGCCTTCAAGACTGGTCTTGGCTTCGATGTCGCAGTCGATGCCGCCCATGGTGTAGTGGATTACCGGGCGCACCGGAATGGGCGCATCGACCGGATCGACGCCGACGTAACTGATGGCCAGATCGCGAACCATGGGCAGGCGCTCATTAATCAGCTTCTCGCCAAGATGACGAATATCGAGATGGACGACATCGCCGTGCGGACCGCCAATGGTCCTACCCTTCTGCTGTTCATGCCAGAACGCCTGACTGAGGCGGTCGCGGGGGCCAAGCTCCATGGCCTTCTTACGCGGCCACGGATCGGGCGGCCCCAGATCATAATCCTGCAGGTAGCGGTAGCCGTCCTTGTTGACCAGAATACCGCCTTCGCCACGCGATCCTTCGGTGATCAGGATGCCGGTGCCGGGCAGGCCGGTCGGGTGATACTGGACGAATTCCATGTCCTTCAGGGCAACCCCGGCGCGGTAGGCCATAGCCATGCCGTCGCCGGGCTTGATCGCCCCATTGGTGGTGAACGGGAAAATCCGTCCGGCCCCACCGGTGGCGATGATCACCGCCTTGGCGCGGAACAGGCGGAGCTGGCCGCTGCGCATTTCTATCGCCGTAACGCCGCGCACCCGCCCGTCAACGACCAGCAGATCAGTCGAGTAGAATTCGTCATAGCGCTCGATGGAAGGATACTTGAGCGAGGTCTGGAACAACGTATGAAGCATGTGGAAGCCGGTCTTGTCGGCGGCGTACCAGGTCCGCTCCACCTTCATGCCGCCGAACGGGCGGACGGCGACGCTACCGTCGGACTCGCGGCTCCACGGACAGCCCCAATGCTCGAGACGGGTCAATTCCCTGGGCGCTTCCCTGACGAACAGATCGACCGCGTCCTGATCGCACAACCAGTCGCCACCGCTGACCGTGTCGTTAAAATGATTCTCGAAGCTGTCGTTGTCCTTGGCGACACCGGCGGCACCGCCTTCGGCTGCGACGGTGTGGCTGCGCATGGGGTAGACCTTGGACAACAACGCGACCTTAAGGTCGGGGTTGGTTTCAGCGACGGCGATGGCGGCCCGAAGGCCAGCCCCACCGGCACCGATAATGACAATGTCCGTGGTAATCATTTCCATGAGTAGCGCTCCAAATGTCTCAAGGTCCTAACGATAAGGTAACCGCCGTCAAAGGGGAATGACGTGCGTCAACTTTTCAGGAAAAACCCGCTAAACCCGCTTCTGGCACCAAAACTGGTACATGCCGCGGAATGTTTCAGGATGGCTCAGTTCAAAATCGTGCCACTGGGAAAGCGATGTCAGGGCGCTTTTGTCGGGATGGGATTTCCTGAACACGTTGAGCGGTTCCTGGTCCTGCATTTCAAAGCCCAGGAAAGACAGCCCTAAGTCTTGCAGGGCGTCGGCGATACCGGGCAAGGTGAAGCGATGTTCCTGAACGTGGAAAAGCAGATCGCGGCATTCACTCAAGCCGAAGAAATCCCTTCTTCTGCACAGTTCGGCCATCCGCTGATCACCGGCTTCGGCTCGCTTGATGATGTCCGCGCGACAACGACGAATGTCATCGCCGGACGTGGCGTAGCCCATCTGCTCAATCAACGACCGCCCGGCCAGAACATCCTGACGCGCGGTCTCGCTGTACAGCCCGATCATCATCAGGCCGCCGGGTTTGAGAAGACCCGTCAACACCCGCCAGCCCGCCAGCGGATCGCCAAGGTGATGCAGGACACCGATACTTTCGATGACATCAAACTGTCGCCCCAGGTCTCCCAGGGCCATAATATCGCCATGGCCGTATTCGATGTTCGACACCCCCAGGGCGGCGGTTTTTCGAGAGGCGTAGGCGAGGCTGCTCAAACTCAAGTCGACAGCCGTCACGCGGGCGTTGGCGAACCGGCTCGCCGTCGCCAATGCCTGCTGGCCCGTGCCGCAACCTGCCACCAATATTTGCGGGCTTTCGGGTTCCTGATAATCGACCAATTCGAAGCGAAACGGTGCCCCGCGCAATTCAGCGCCAACCGGTTTGGCTTTCACTCTTAGGCTGGTTTCGATCCAGCGCGGGTATGGATTTTCCTCGTACTGGGCGCGCACCGATTGCGAGATGGCGTCGTCGATGGCCGTCAGTTCGGCAATGCCGGATGCCAGGGCGCGCTCTTCCAGGGGTTCCAATATTTGCCGCTTGATCACCTGCTCTACAGCACCCGACCATTGCCGCGCGGCCAATTGCGCTGCCCAGTCGAAATGGTAAAGCGGTCGGTAGGCGCCAAGCGCCACAACCAGACAGGCCGGCACCTCCTGGGCCGCGTCAAGCAGTCCGGCGATTTGCCCCTGAAGTTGCTCAAGGGCCGCCTTTTCCCGCTCGGTTTCGAGGTAAAGGTACTCATTGGTGAAACAGTGCAGCGCCAATGCCGCCGAAAACGGCAGGGCCTGATCGTCACTCGTCCCCACCATCGTCTGCTCTAGCATAGCCGCGCGCAGGGCCGCCAATTGGCGCTCGAGGGTCAGCTCGTTAATCGGACTTAAAGCCATGATTTTAAGCAGCAAGGGGATCGCCGCGAGCTTGCCGGCGATCTGCCAATAATCGATTTCCGACCCTCCCCCGGCGGCGTCAGACAAACCCGCAATATTCAGAAATTCCGGGCTATGGGTGATGGCGCTGATGATCGGTCGGGCGATGCCCGAAGGGCGCACTGTCGGCTGGTCGACAAGCTGCAACAGGTCGATCAGAAGACTTTCATCGACGCTGGTGAACGACAGTTTCTCGACAGACTTGGCAAGGCCGGACCAGAACATGCCGTTTTGCGGATCAAGGGCAGTGGCGCGACGCTGGCAGTTGAAGGCGTCATCGATCTTGCCCTGCTCGCGAAAGGCCATGCCCAGATTGTAATGGGCATCGGCAAAATTCGGATCGATGGCCAGGGCCTGATGATAACAGGCGATGGCGTCATCGAGCTGGCCCATGTCCTGAAGTGCGCCGCCCAGGTTGCACTGGACTCCGGCTAAATCCGGCTTGATAGCCAGGGCCTGACGATAGCTGGCGATGGCATCGCCCAGCTGCTCGAGTTCCTGCAGGACGCCGCCCAGATTGATATGCGCCACGAGAAAATCGGCCCTGATGGCAAGTGCCTGACGATGGCTGGCCGCGGCATCTTCCAGGCGGCCGCTGTCCTTCAAGACATTGCCAAGATTGACATAGGCATCGGCGTAACCGGGATTGATATTGATGGCGGCCTGGAAACTGGCGATCGCCTGATCCAGCCTGGTAAGACTGTGCAGGGCATTGCCAAGGTTGAAATGGGCCTCGGCAAGATCCGGTTTAATGGCCAGGGCCTGGGAAATCAGATCGACGGCAAAGTCGTTATTGCCAACCTGATAGCCAATAACGCCGAGCAAATGCAGGGCGACATAGTGGTTCGGGTCGTGTTGCAAAATTTGCCGGTAGAGCGCCTCGGCCTCGGGCAAACGCCCGGCATTGTGATGGGCCAAGGCCTGATCGATCAACTGCTGAATAGACGCGTCCGGCGGCCTTGCGGGAAGACTTGCGGGAGCGCCTGCGAGACGGCTTACCGGGCCGACAGCCTTTTGTTTGCGCCGGGTTTTTTTATTCTTCGGCGGACGTTGCTTCTTACCCTGCTTCATCGACGCCTCATCCCCCGAATCTTAAAATCCTGCCTACGAAAATACCCTAACTGATAGCAAGCCAAAACCCAAAAACCCCGACAAAGAATGATCGGGGTTTAAAATTTGCAGCCTGAGACTCATCAGATACGGGTTTTGCAAGTCTGCTCACTTTAATCTTACAACGCCCTTTTCTGTAATTGCGCGGAGAACGCCAGCGCCTTGATGGCAAAATCCGCCAAACATTTGGCGACGGCCCGGTTGACGCTGCCCAGAGGGTATGCGCCCGTATCGTCGGGTTGCCCCGCTTCAACGCCGCTCAGCACTTCGATACCCTGGTCGATGGTTTCAATCGGATAGATGTGGAACTGGCCGTTGCGCACGGCCTCGACGACGTCGGCACGCAGCATCAGGTGCTTGACGTTGGCTTGCGGGATCAACACGCCTTGTTCGCCGCTCAGACCGCGCCGCTGACAGACATCGAAAAAGCCTCAATCTTTTCATTGGCCCCACCGATCGCCTGCACCCTGCCCATCTGATCGACCGAACCGGTGACCGCCAGGGACTGCTTGATCGGAATCTTCGATAGCGCCGACAACAGGGCGTATAGCTCACTCGAAGAGGCGCTGTCACCGTCGACGCCGCCGTAAGATTGCTCGAAAACAAGGGAAGCCGATAGCGTCAACGGGGTGTCCAGGTTGTAGCGGCTGGCCAGGAACGACGACAGGATCATCACACCCTTGGAATGTAACGGTCCACCCAGTTCCACTTCACGTTCGATATCGACGACCTCGCCCTTGCCCATGCGCACCCGGCAAGACACCCGGGACGGACGACCGAAGGCGAAATGATCGAGCTGGATCACCGACAAGGCGTTGACCTGACCAATTTCCGCGCCGCTTGTTTAAAT
>CBFDEA010000083.1:0-7047 GCA_965603695.1 uncultured Rhodospirillaceae bacterium
AAGGCCTTCGCGCAGGGCCAGCAAGCGGACGGCTTCTACCATCGGCAGAGTGCCGGTATGTTTCAGATTGATCTGACCTTTGTATTCTTCTTTTTCATCGTCGGTTATGAAGCCGCCGAAAAAACCAAGCGCAACATTGTGATCGGCAATTTCGTGAAACATCGAGGACAGGTAAAAATGGTTTTTGGCGATCATCCGGGCGACCTTGTTGCGTAAGTCGATGGCCAAACCCTGATCGCCGTAGACCGCCTGGAAATCGAAAAAAATGTCCGACAGACGAATGGCGACAAAGTTATGCTTACGCCCCCACAGGTCTATTTGCTTGACCCATTGGGACGCGGTTTTGCGCCACAGTGGATTGATCGCCATGCAATACCCCTTACATAAAGGCAGACCGACGCCATCGAGTTCCTGGGTCATCCGATCGGCCAGTTCCATGAAAAAGCCATCAATCCGTGCGTGTTCCCCATCTGGATAGTCACTAATAATGAAGCCGTTATCCTGATCCGGAAACAGGTAGTTTTCCCCGCGCCCACCCGAACCGAAAACGATGGCGGCAAACTTGACCGGTGGCGCGCCCAGACCCTCGGCTTCCATATCGGCCAGGCAGGCCTCTATCACTCGTTGGTATATGAGGTTGTTGACATGGGTCAGCATGGCTTGCACTTCGGATGCCGGAAGATTGTCATCAAGCAGGTCACGGGCGAGATCAACTTGCGCTTGCTTGACTTTTTTCAGGCCTTCGATACTGCCCCTGTGCGTCAGTTGGTCGATCTGCTCCATCATCTTTTCATTGGTCACGGCCATGGCGTCATGTAGGTCGATCATGCCGAGTGGACACCCGTCTTCATCGACAACGGGCATATGCTTTAAACCGTAACGGCGCATGCGCGCGATGGCACGAAATAGATAATCCGCAGCCTTAATAGTCATAACCGGTGCCGTCATCACTTGCCCCAACGGCGTGTCCGGGGCAACCAGAAAAGCGACGCGGTGGGCGATGTCCTGCTCGGTGATAATCCCAACAACTAAACCTTGTAGATCGATGACGACGACACTCGAGACAGCCCGTGCGCGCATCGCCTCGACGGCTTCAGACACAGGGCTTGCCGTGCCGAGCGTAAGCGGTGCCTGCCGCATGAAATCACTGACCAACTTAGAAAAAATCGCCGTTTGGGAGCGCACCGAATCTTATTCCGATTCTGTCAATTTTGATTAATATTCAAATAATCTAATGTAAAAGTTGTCTCTTTAGTCACTTTTTTGAAAAACACGACGACAAACATAATAATTTCGACTGTGGTTTTCTTCGTTCTGACAGCCAGGCGACAAAATCAAACAAAATCAATTAGATAGCAGCCATATTACAGGAAAAGTCGGCTCATTTTCAAGAATTAAACATTCTTTATTATTGTAATAAAATTTCAATTTTTCGAATTGTGGGAAATCACGTTTACGACGTTGTTTAAAACCATTGAAAATGCTATGCAATTACCAGCTTTTATCCGGCTTGTTACTGTGACTCCGCCGGGTTGGTTGAGTACTTTTCGTACTTGAGATGTGGTTTTAGACTGCCGCATCAATTCAACAGGGACTAGATTAAGGGGAGAAATATCTTGTCTGCTAAAGTTATATGGCTTTTCAGCTTTGTCGCGCTCTATTGGGCCTACTGTATTTTTTGGGGCATCAAAAGTTCACGCATGGCCAAAACCGCTAGTGATTACTTTATTGCTGGCCGTCAAATTTCAATGTGGGTGTTCGTTCTTGCGGCCACCGCGACGTCTTTTTCCGGCTGGACCTTCATGGGTCATCCGGGACTGGTCTATCGCGATGGCTTCCAGTACGCCTATGCATCCTTTTACACAATTACCATCCCGTTCACGGGTGTTCTGTTCCTGAAGCGCCAGTGGATGCTGGGCAAACGTTTCGGTTATGTGACACCGGGTGAAATGCTGTCAGACTATTTCCAGGGCGATGGTATTCGCATCCTGACGGTCTGTGTGGCATTGCTGTTCTCGATCCCGTATCTGGGCGTTCAGCTTGGCGCTTCGGGCTTCTTGTTCAACGTTCTGACCGATAACATGGTCGATAAGAACGTCGGCATGTGGGTTCTGTCAGCTGTCGTGATGATCTATGTCGGCACCGGCGGCCTACGAGCTGTGGCTTATGTGGATACACTACAATGTATCTTGCTGGCGCTTGGTATCGTCATCACCGGCTTTATTGCACTTAACGCAGCCGGCGGTTGGGATTCCTTGCAACAGGGCTTCGCCGCTCTCGGCAAGACCGACATCGGCAAATGGGGAACAACCAAGGGCTACGGTGGTGGCGACTATAACGCTTACCTGGCCATTCCTGGCGTCATTCAATGGACGGCTGGTCTTGGTAAAGAAACCCCGGTTGGCGGCCTGTGGACCGGCGTCATGTGCCTGACATATATGTTTGCCCTTATGGGTATTCAGTCGGCACCGGCGTTTACCATGTGGTCTTTTTCCAACAACAGTCCAAAACCTTTCGCGCCACAACAGGTGTGGGCCTCAGCTTTTGCAATTGGCTTCATCTTGTTTTTCTTCACGGCGTTCCAGGGTATGGGTGCCCATCTACTGGGTGGCAATGGTGCTGTAACGGAAGCCGGGTTGGCGCTGAATAATATTCTGCCCGACCTGACCGCCAACAAGCAGGGCGGACTGGTGCCGCACTACTTCAACTCCATCGGCGACGATTATCCGTGGTTGGTTGGTTTGTTGGCCGTGTGTGCACTTGCTGCCATGCAGTCCACTGGTGCCGCTTATATGTCAACCGCCGGCGGTAAGCTGACGCGCGATCTTTACAAGCGTTACCTGAACCCGACGGCTTCACACGCCACGCAGAAACTGTTCGGTCGCATGGGCGTTCTGTTCATCGTCCTGTCAGCCCTGTTGGTTGCCACATACTCCCAAGATGCACTTGTGCTTCTGGGTGGTCTGGCTGTCGCCTTCGGCTTCCAGATGTGGCCTTCGCTGGCTGCCGTCACATGGTTCCCGTGGATTACCCGACAGGGTGCCACGATTGGCCTGTTCTTCGGTCTTCTCGCGGTTATCTTCACCGAGAGCTTCGGCGCTGCTATCGCCGGCAGTGTCGGCGTGGAGCTACCTTGGGGCCGTTGGCCGCTGACCATGCATTCGGCCTTCTGGGGTATGTTCTTTAACTTGGCGTTCTGTCTGCCGATCTCGGCTATGACGCAGAGCGACGAGGGAACGACACACCGCATGAAGTACCACAACTTCCTTAGGGATCACGCGACGTTACCTGCCCACAAGCAGGGCCTGAAGCCGATCGCCTGGATCATCACGCTTGCGTGGATGTTCTTCGGAATCGGACCTGGCGCCGTTATCGGCAACGACATCTTCGGCGCACCAAATGCGGGTGTCGAAGGGTGGACCTTCGGAATGCCTTCAATCTGGGCCTGGCAGATCCTGTTCTGGATCCTGGGCGTCGGAATGATGTGGTTCCTGGCCTACAAGATGGAAATGTCGACCGTGCCTGAACGTGAAGTTGAGGCATTGGTAGAAGACATCGGTGACACAACTTTAGAAACACCGAGCAATTAACACTTCTATCTTTTGAAAATCGGGGGAAGGGCCTTGGTCCTTCCCCCTTTTTTTTGTTAACATTCCGACTTTCCTATCCACGGTATCGATCATGCAAATTTTATTTACCGCTGAATATCAATGGCTATGGACAGTGGCCTTGGGCATTGCCCTTTTTTTTCCCATCAGACACTTTATCTGGGCCCTGTCGGTGCGCCGTGCCGACGCCAAGGGCCTGAATATCGATGAGGCCGCGAGCCTACGCCTGAAGCGCAGCGCCTCGGTGACCGCGGGCCTTCTGTGTTTCGTTTTCTCGGTGCTTTACGTCAACCATCTTTTTAGTGGATAGAACCTAGCTTATGGCCTCGCTTAATCCTTTTTCCGATCCGAAAGTAACCCGCCGTTTCATCATCCTGATGGCGGTCGCCACCTTTGTCATGTTCAGCATCTGGGCCGTGGTTAAATCGTACACGCAGACCCCGCTTGGCGATTACGAGGTCCGCCAGGGTGATATCTTTCTCAGCGATAAGAATTATGACGATGCTTTGGAACGCTTCAACGCCGCCTTGAGCGTCTCGCCCGATCACCGGGGAGCCATGATGGGCCGCGCGCTATCGTTCATGCTCAGCGGCAGGGCGCAGGAAGCCGAGACCGAATTGACAAACCTGATCGCCTTTTTAAAGGGGAGCCTTGAAGCAGATGATCGCACCGGCACAGGAACGCTCGCCGCCGCATACAACAACCGGGCCATCCTGCTTGATCGCCAATGCCGCCATAAGGAGGCCTTGGCCGATTATATAGCGGCCCTGACAACTGACGATGTCGCCGTTAAAGGCCCCGGCCTGATCGATAAAATTCTCTACTCCGCCAATCCATCGACACCACGAAAACGGGCACAGTTTCTTTATGAACGTGTCGATGGTCTGAAGGAAGGTGAGTGCCTGACGATACCCGAAAAAGACGCCGAAGAGCGGGTCTACAAGCCTTAGAAGTTAACGATCCCCAGGACATCCTGGAAAAGCACCAAAAAGAAAAAGACGGCGGCGATTGAACCGAACAGCAAGCGCACAAAATCCGTGTTGCCGTCCTCGTCGCGGAAGCGAATGCCATGCAGTGCGATGTACCCGGTGACGCCCAGAAACACCATATTGATAAAAGATTCGTACTGACCGGCAAATTCAAACATGTCAGGACGTTACCCGCTAAGCTCAGCGCTGGCAATATACCCAATGGTTAATTTTCAACCGGATTACCGCGGTTGGTAAAAGCCGGGATACTATCGGCGCGCCCGTATGGCGTATTGGGGTTATTTGCCTTCAAATCTTCTTCATTAAGATATGGCGGAAACTGACTCGCCGGCGTTGTCACCGACAAATCGGCAAGGACAATGGCCCCGCCGATTAACAGGGTTAAGCACCCAACAGCCACCCAGAACCGGCGCACACCGTCAGGCACACTCGTCCTGTATTCATGGTCATAGATATGAAAAGCCGGGGCGTTGTCGTTCAGTCCACAGGTGGCATCGGCATCGATGATCTTGCGGGCGTAATGACGGGCCCAGTGCGGCACTTGGTCTTTTAGCATGTAGGATGAAAACAATTTGGAAACCAGGGCTTCGGGCAGATCCTTGCTGTGCCATTCCCTGTAAGCCAATTGCAGCAGTTGAAACTCGCCGACTTGCAGGATGTTGGCGGCCTTTACGACCAGTGTCCGCTGGCCGCGCTCAAGCTCTTCCCGATCAGGATGCATCAATGTTTGAAACAGGTTCATATCCAACCCCTTCATCATACATACATTTGCAGGGAAGGGTGTTCACGATTGAGTTAACCAAACAGTCCCCAGGCAACAAGGTGTTCGCTTAAGGCCTCGGTATAGTCGATTCCTTTTTTAATGACGACGACACCTTCTGGAATATCGATTTTCTTGTACTCTTGGGTATCGGCGCTGCTGAGCAGAACAAAATTAATGCCGCGTGTCGCCTTGATTGCACAAAGGGCTCGGGCCAGATCAACACCCGATATATCTTCAAGGAAAGTTGCCGAAATAATAACATTCGGCTTCGATTCCAAGACCGATGATATCGCCTCGAGGCCCGTTGCCACAAATGACATCCCGAAGCCACACGATGACAATTCCTGGCCGATGATCTTTCGTTGAATGTCGCGGGGCATGACCAGCAGGATATTGACCTCTCTTGTCGGACGGACTGCCGCGATGCGGTTGTGGGCGCGCGGAAGGCTACGCACCAACCGGATATATTCTTCTTCTTGCGGGTTATGACCTGATTCGGCGACTTCCCTGATTCTGTCGAGAAAAGTCTGAATTTCATCCAAGTATGGGTTTACGTCTTTCAGGGCCTCGATGAAATCTTCGAGTCGATGCGCAAACACGCCGATGGCCGGAAACCCGAAAGTCCCCGCCGTTCCCTTTATCGAATGAACATGACGTTGCAAATTGGCATATTGTTTCTTGAAGTCGCCGCGCCCATCCTTAATATTTGCAAGCGCTTTCTCTGCCTCCTCCACATTATCGAGGCAGTCATCTATAAATTCACCGCTCAAGTTGGCAATAATAGCATCGACATCTACGTTCTTGGCCGAATCCCGACTCATATCAGCTTTCTCCTAGCCCTATCAAAGCCTGTTCAAACTAGACAAATTCCTATATTTTCTGACTTGTCATAGATCAAATTCCTTATAGGAATCTGGTGATCTGGTTATACATTTTCAATATAGAAGTTCGAGATTCAGGTAGGGCCATGGAATTCAGCGCGGGCGAAATTTTAAACACATTAAGAGAATTGGCGCTGGGTTACGGCGTTGACATGATTGGCGCCATTGTCATTTTGATTGTCGGCTGGATCGCCGCCGGCTGGGCCCGACGCTTGATCTTTAGCGCCCTGGGCCGGATTCCACGCATCGACGACACGCTCAAACCGATCCTGTCCAACAGTGTCCGTTACTTAATTCTGGCATTTGTCATCGTCGCCGTTCTGGCCCGCTTCGGAGTCGAAACGACAAGTATTATTGCCGTTTTCGGTGCCGCCGGCCTGGCCATAGGTCTGGCCCTTCAGGGGACGCTATCGAACATCGCCGCCGGGGTCATGCTTTTGCTATTGCGGCCGTTCAGTGTCGGGGAGTTTGTCGATGCCGGAAGCGTATCGGGCACAGTCGAGGAAATCGGCCTGTTCACGACCCGTTTCAAAACAACTGGCGGGCTATTCCTCGCGGCACCGAATTCGAGTTTGTGGAATTCCGTTATCATCAATTATTCCCGCAACCCCCTGCGCCGCATCGATTTCACCGTCGGCATCGGATACGACGACGATCTAAAGGCTGCAATGGTCGAATTGGAATCCCTGATGAATGCCGATACGCGAATCTTGAAAGATCCTGCGGCACAGGTTTTTGTGACCGAGTTGGGTGCCGATTCGGTTAACCTGACCCTGCGGTGCTGGGTCAACTCAGGCGACTACTGG
>CBFDEA010000084.1:0-6982 GCA_965603695.1 uncultured Rhodospirillaceae bacterium
GCCGGCCCGGTCGCCGACATCGACAATTCCGGCAACGAATACGTCGATCAATTCATCCACGGCCGCGCCGAAGGCCCGATCCGAATGGCGGTCCGCGCTTAAGTCACACAAGGTCATAACAATGAAAAAGCCAGACATCGCATTATTGATTTTGCTCTGTCTTGGCTTGCTCGGCGTTTCCTCATCAATAGCCCCCGCAGGCGCTGCCGCCCTCGATGGTCAGGTCGAAAAAGACGCCCTGGACCGCCTGACCCTGTGCGGCATGGGCCGCTCGAAAAAGTGCGACATCGAAGATGCCATCACACTGGGAATGTTCGAAACCGGCCTCAGGCCAGCGTTTCCGGCGGGCCTTAAATGCCGCGATATCGACGAGCAATGGGCGATTTCCTATACGGCCAAACGCAACCGCGTCAACTACCACGGCGGCATCGACATGCCGGCCCCCACCGGCACCCCGATGATCGCCGCCGCCGACGGCACCGTGGTCGGCAAATACAGGGGCACGATGACCCCGCGCGGCATTGAAGTCGTGCTCCGCCACAGCCCCGCACAAACCGGCCTGCCGATGTGGACGTACACCCAGTACGCCCACTTCTCAAAAATGCCGAAGCTGGAAATCGGCCAACAGGTTAAAATGGGCGAGGCGCTCGGGCCGACGGGCAATACCGGGATCAGCACAAAAACCGGCAAGCAAAGCCTGAAACGCCGCCCGGCCATCCACTTCGCCGTCTTCTACGCACCAACCAAACAATTCGCCGACACCGGCAAGGGCATCATCCCGCTCAAAGGAAAATGGATGGACCCCAACGGCCTGTACCGAAAAAAGGGACCGTTCGATTCAGCATCAATGAAGGCCCTGCCCAAAGCGGAGAAAAAAATCGCCATCCCGGTGATGCTCGAGAACGGAAAATTCATCCCGGACGATACCAAAGTGATCTGGCCCTATGCGTGTCAGGGGAAGTAGTCCTCCCTCCTCCGTCGTCATTGCGGCCTTGACCCGCAATCCAGTCCTTAAATTCCGAGAAGGGCCAGGGAACCGGAAAAGGCAAAGAACTGGATTCCGGCGTTCGCCGGAATGACGGTTTTGTGGGGTGGGATTGTTGTGGGTGGTTTGGTGGGTGGGGTTTCTGTGATGATGATGAGCACAGGAACACCTTGACTTCTCCCCTATATTCTGGTATATATTCCTATCAATAATTTGCCCCAGAACGGGCATGCTTTCCGCATTGTGAAATGGCTTCGTTTCTCAATATTTTTTTAGGTGTATTGTCAGATCACACCTGTTTATGCGCCGGGAAACCGCCTGATCGCTTGTCTTAAGCAGGCGAATCCCGTACATCAACAGGGGTGCTGAGGACGGGCTGGTTTAAGGCCCAGTCGCTTCTGTCCCGAAGGACTGCCGTTGGCTAAGAATTCGACCCAATATGTTTGTCAGGATTGCGCTGGCGTTAGCTCTAAATGGAGCGGGCGTTGCGATCATTGTGGTGCCTGGAATACCCTGGTCGAGGAATCCGGCGGTGAGCAGGCCCCCAAGGGTTTGGGCTCGAAACACGGCCACCGTATCGAATTTGTCGGCCTTGAAGGCTCGAGCCCGCCGCCGGTGCGTCTGATTACCGGCATTGCCGAGTTCGACCGGGTCTGCGGCGGCGGCCTGGTTCCCGGTTCGGCCCTGCTGGTCGGCGGCGATCCCGGTATCGGCAAATCGACGGTCTTGCTACAGGCCGCGGCGTCGTTATCGGCGCGCGCCCGCATCGCCTACATATCGGGCGAGGAATCCATTGAACAACTGCGCATGCGGGCCGACCGGTTGGGCTTCCGCAAGGCACCGGTACAACTGGCCACGGCGACATCCGTGCGCGACATCGTCACCACCTTAAGCGGCGGCGACGCCCCGGAAGTGGTGATTATAGATTCGATCCAGACGATGTTCGTCGACAGCCTTGATTCGGCACCCGGTACGGTCAGCCAGGTCCGCTCGTCGGCCCAGGAGTTGATCCGCCTGGCCAAGCGCCGCGGCTTCACGGTGATCCTGGTCGGCCACGTCACCAAGGACGGCCAGATCGCCGGCCCGCGGGTGATGGAACACATGGTCGATACGGTGCTTTATTTCGAGGGCGAACGCAGCCACCAGTTCCGCATTTTACGGGCCGTCAAAAACCGCTTCGGGCCGACCGACGAAATCGGCGTCTTCGAGATGACCGGCATGGGCCTGATGGAGGTCGCCAACCCATCGGCGCTGTTCCTGTCCGACCATTCGCGCGACATCAACGGGGCCGCCGTGTTTGCCGGTGTCGAAGGGACCCGGCCGATGCTGGTGGAATTGCAGACCCTGATCGCGCCGAGCCCGCTTGGCACGCCGAGGCGGGCCGTCGTCGGCTGGGATTCCGGACGCCTGGCGATGGTCCTGGCGGTGCTTGAATCACGATGCGGGCTTGCCATCGGGGCCAACGACGTATACCTAAACGTCGCCGGTGGCCTTAGGGTTTCCGAACCGGCGGCTGATCTGGCGGTAGCGGCGGCTTTAGCGTCTTCTTTAAGCGGCATTGCGGTACCGCCGGAGACCGTGGTTTTCGGTGAAATCGGCCTATCGGGCGAGGTTCGCGCCGTGGCCCATACCGAGGGTCGCCTGAAGGAAGCGGAAAAACTGGGTTTTAGCCGCGCCATCGTGCCGAAAAGCCGCAGCAAAGGTAAAGACAAAGCGATTAAAGGACCAAGCGGCATGGACATCCGCGAGATTGAACACCTGGCCGACCTGCTGGCATTATTCCATGCCCCGGCGAAGGCTATGAAAGAACAGGCTAATGGATAACCTGCCCGTCAACGTCACCGATATCGCCGTTATCGTTGTCGTTCTGGTATCGGCCTTCCTGGCCTACGCCCGCGGCTTCGTCCATGAAGTGCTGTCGGTGGCCGGCTGGATCGGTGCCGGTTTCATCACCATCTACGCCTTCCCTTACGTTCAGCCCTATGCCCGCGATTTGATCCCCATTGAACTGGCCGCCGATCTGGCCACCGGTGTCGTCGTCTTTATCGTCTCGCTGGCCATCCTGTCGCTGCTGACCAGGGCCATTTCCAAGCGTGTTCAGGACAGCGCCTTAAACGCCCTTGATCGTTCGCTCGGCTTCCTGTTCGGGGTCGCCCGCGGAGCCGTGCTGGTTTGTCTTGTTTACATCGCCATCGAATGGATGATGCCCGCCGCCGACCAACCGGCATGGCTGAGGAACGCCCGCACCATGCCCTTGATCGAGGTCGGTGCCGACTGGCTGCGCACCCTGATCCCGGTCGAAGCCGGTGCCGCCGATACCATTGTCGAGCAAACCAACACATTGCTGGAAAGCCAGAAAGTCATTGAGGGCTTGATCGCCCCCGAACCGAAGGGCGGCAATATCGAAACCCTCGAAGGTTACGGAGAAAAAATCCGTAGCGAAATGGAACGCCTGATCGACAGTCGTTCTCAACCTTAAACGTTAAATAGGCTCCTGATACACATGTCGAATTCCGCCAGCCTCCCGCCTTCCACAGCCTTTGACGGCGATGACCATTTTCACGATGAATGCGGCGTCTTCGGCATCTACCGCCATCCCGACGCCGCCGCCCATACGGCCCTTGGCATGCATGCCCTGCAACACCGCGGCCAGGAAGCAGCAGGCGTGGTTTCCTACGACGGCGAGCAATTTCATTCCCACCGGGCGATCGGTCTTGTCGGCGATAACTTCAACTCCGAACAGGTCATCAAGACCCTGCCCGGCGAAATGGCCATCGGCCACGTCCGCTACGCGACAACCGGCGGCACGGTACTCAGAAACGTTCAGCCGCTGTTCGCCGACTTCAAGTTCGGCGGCCTGGCGATTGCCCACAACGGCAACCTGACCAACGCCTATACCCTGCGCACGGCGCTTGTCGATCGCGGCTGCATTTTTCAGTCGACCAGCGACACCGAAACTTTTATCCACCTGATCGCCGTGTCCAAGGGCTCCAACGTGATCGAACGGGTGACCGACGCGCTGAGGCAAGTCGAAGGGGCCTATTCCCTGGTCGCCATGACCCGGGAAAAACTGATCGGTGTGCGTGACCCTAAAGGGGTGCGGCCCCTGGTCATCGGCAAGATCGGCGAGTCGTGGATTTTATCGTCGGAGACCTGCGCCCTGGACATCATCGGGGCCGAGTTCGTCCGCGATGTCGAGCCCGGCGAACTGATCGTCATCGACAAGACCGGCCTGCACAGCTTCAAGCCGTTCATGCCGACGCCCAGTAAATTCTGCATCTTCGAATACATTTACTTCGCCCGCCCCGACAGCAACGTCGAAGGCCGCAACGTCTATCAAATCCGCAAGAACATCGGTGCCGAACTGGCCCGCGAATGTGGCATTGAGGCCGATGTGGTCGTGCCGGTGCCGGATTCCGGCGTCCCCGCAGCCCTTGGTTACGCCGAACAGTCGGGTATCCCTTTCGAGCTTGGGATTATCCGCAATCACTATGTCGGGCGGACCTTTATCGAACCGACTCAGCAGATCCGCAATTTGGGCGTCAAGCTTAAGCACAACGCCAACGGCCAGTACCTGAAGGGCAAACGGGTGATCCTGATCGACGATTCCATCGTCCGCGGCACGACCTCGGTGAAGATCGTCGACATGGTCCGCCAGGCCGGGGCAACGGAAGTCCATATGTGTATTTCCAGCCCACCGATCACCCATTCATGTTTCTACGGCATCGACACGCCGGACCGCGATGAACTGTTGGCGGCCCGTCATGAGCTAGAGGAAATGCGCAAGCATGTCGGTGTCGACAGCTTGGCCTTTATTTCCTTCGATGGCCTGTACCGGGCCGTCGGCGACGAAAACCGCGACGCCGAAAACCCGCAATTCTGCGACGCCTGTTTCAGCGGCAACTACCCGATCCGTCTTATCGATCAAGATTCCGGCAGTGCGCCAAAGCAACTTTCCTTGCTAACCACACAGGGGTAAAAAAAATATGGCTGAAGGCCGTTTACAGGGGCGCATCGCACTGGTTACCGGGGCCTCTCGCGGCATCGGGCGGGCTGTCGCCAAGCGCTTCGCCGAAGAAGGTGCGCACCTGATCCTGACCGCCCGCACGCAAGGCGCGCTCGAGGAACTGGACGACGAGATTCTTAACCTGAGCGGCCAAAGCGCCACCCTGGTGCCCATGGACCTGACCGATTTTGACGCTATCGACAAAATGGGTGCGGCGGTGTTCGACCGCTTCAAGCGCCTCGATGTGCTGGTCGGCAACGCCGCCTTGCTAACGCCACTTTCGCCCATGGCGCAAGTCAAGCCGAGGGACTGGGACCAGGTCATGGCCCTGAACGTGACGGCCAACTTCAGGCTGCTCAGGAGCTTCGATCCCTTGCTCAGAATGTCCGACGCCGGGCGGGCGATCTTTGTCTCATCGACGGTGACTCAAGGAGTCTGGCCGTACTGGGGTGTTTATGGTGTCTCCAAGGCGGCGCTGGAAACCATGGTCAAGACCTACGCTTCGGAAAACATGAAGACCCAGGTCAAGGCCAACATCATCAACCCGGGACCGACCCGGACCACCATGCGGCCCATCGCTTATCCCGGCGAAGACCCCGAAAGTGTCAAGCCGCCCGAAGAAGTAACCGAACAGTTCGTCCGCCTGGCCGAAGCGTCGTGTGACCTTAACGGCGAGATCGTCCAGATCGAAACTCCGCGCCAGCCGGACACCGCTGACTAATCTTCGGGACAGATTTTCTCGGCGAGATTCTCGCGCGCCTTGACCCGGGCCTCAACCCGCGACCAGTCGCGGTTGGACAGTGCGGCGATCATCGCCTCGACGACCATCAGGGTCGAAACGGCGGAATCCCAACTCGATGGAACGTCGATGCGAACCGGGATCACATGTTTGGCGACACTGGAGACCGGCGACAACCATTGATCGGTGAACAGAACCACGCTCGCCCCGGCTTCCGAGGACAACCGCGCCAACTTCAGCAGTTCCGGCTGGTAACGCCGGACATCGAAGATCAGCACCACATCCAGGCGGCCCATATCGACCAAATGTTCCGACCACGCATAGGCATCGTTTTCAATACGCCTGACGTTCGCCCTGAGCATAATCAGATGGCGATAGAAATATTCGGCAATGGTACTGGTCAATTTACCGCCAACAAGATGAACCGGGCGTTTTGCATCGGCCAGCAATTTGAGAACGGCATCAAACTCGGCACGCGGCAGGGCTTTTAGCGTTCGCGACAGGTTGCGTTCGACGGAATCTGAAAATTCCGCCAGAAAATCATCATTCCCAGGATCGCTCAGAGGTTCTTCGTGTTTCGTTAAGGGCGTTTGCAGGCGTTCTTCAAGTTCGTCTCTTAAGCGCTGCTGAAATTCCGGATAGCCGGAAAACCCCAACTTCCCAACGAGTCGCAAAATGGTCGGTGCGCTGACTTGCGCACGCTGCGCGAAGGAGGCGACTTTTTCGAGCCCAATAAAGGGATAGTTGGAAAGCAATGCCCGCGCACACTGGCGTTCCGTCCTGGTCAGAGTATCGATATTGCGGTTTATATCCTCGGCAATCGATAGCCTGCGCCTGGTTTTCCCGGTTCGATTTTCATCTTTAATGGTTGACGGCATTTCTAATAGATATTCCAAAACTAATTCATTTGCAAATTCTGTAACGTCTATTACAATATCTCTCAATAAATAAGACAGGGATGGGAAGGGACTATTACGTGGTTCCGGTTAATGCGGGAAAAGTATCTGAAGGAACAACCCCGTCCGGGGTGCATCTGCTGTCGGCGAATGAGCCTTCGCCGACGAATATCGAACGACTTGATGGAACCTCGCCGTTTATTTTTATCTGCGACCACGCAAGCAGACGCATCCCGGACACCCTTGGCTCTTTAGGGCTTTCTGAAGTTGACCTTAGCCGCCACATCGCCTGGGACATTGGTGCCGCCGCCGTCACCGCCCAACTTTCAGATACTTTTAATGCGACGGCCATTTAT
>CBFDEA010000085.1:0-6950 GCA_965603695.1 uncultured Rhodospirillaceae bacterium
CCGCCTCGTTCAGCTTCCGCTCGGCCATCGGTTCGTATGCCTCGTACTCCAGGGCGACGACGGCTCTGCCTTCGGCATGATCGCGCACCGTGCCCAGAAACGTCACGACGGCGCCGCTGCGCTCGATCAGCGCCGGATGGCGGATGCGCGCATGAGACGGGATCATCACGTTCTTTTTTGGATTTTCATCGAATTTCCGGCGCACCACTTCGATGCGTTCGCCAAGAGCAACCGGGCTGCGCGTATGTGACAGCCGGGTCGTCGAACGTAAGATCACCGGGGTATCGAATTTTTCAGAAAGATCGAAAGCCATGCGGGTGAATTCGAGCGCTTCTTCCGCGTCCGACGGTTCCAACACCGGGACCATTGCGAAACGGGCGAAGACACGGGTGTCCTGTTCGTTTTGCGAACTGTGAATGCCTGGATCATCGCATACGACAATCACCAGTCCCCCGTTGACGCCAATATAGGTCATCGACATCAAGGCGTCGGCGGCGACATTCAGGCCGACATGTTTCATTACGGCTAAAGCACGGACCCCCTGAAACGACGCACCCATGGCCACGTCGAGCGCCACTTTTTCATTGGTCGACCATTGGGCGACGATATCTTGTTCGGGGAAGCGGCCGACGTTTTCCAGGATTTCAGTGCTCGGTGTACCGGGATATGCGGCGGCGACCCGCACACCGGCCTCCCATGCGCCCCGGGCTATCGCTTCGTTTCCCATCAGGGGGCGGGTCTCGGCGTTGATAGTTTTTTTGATTGCGGCTGTCGCGTTGCTGCCCACGGAACTCGTTCCTCCTTGACTATCGCATTTTATGGAAATGATTTTCCGGGCATCGCTCTGCCAAGGCAAGCCTTATCGTATGATGCAATAGGATTCATCATTTACCATAGAAATATTATGGATTAACGCATATCATAAAAAAATAAAACCGACCAAACGATCAATAAAAAAACAGGGAGAAATATAATGAAACGGAAACTTCTCAGAAATTTCACAATCGCCGCGACAGCTATGGCTCTGGGCTTTGGCTCCTTGGCCTCCCAAGCCAAGGCGGAAGAAACTATTAAAATTGGCTCGTTTTTAGCCGTTACCGGAGGCGCATCGTTCCTCGGTGATCCGCCCAGCAAGCGATTCAACTGGCGATAGATCAAATTAATGCCGACGGCGGTGTGCTGGGGCGCAAGCTCGAACTGATCCTCTACGATGATCAGGGCAACCCCAAAAATACCGTCCCATTTGTCAAACGCCTGATTAATGATGACAAGGTCGATATCCTTCTTGCCGGCTCAACCACCGGATCAACCATGGCCGCCATTCCCTTCGTCGAGGCCGCGGGAATTCCTTTCATCTCCTTCGGCGGAGCCGGGGTTATCGTCAATCCGGTCAAAAAATGGGTGTTCAAGACCCCCCATACCGACACCCTGGCCGTGCAAAAAATATTCGATGACATGAAAGGTCGCGGAATTTCAAGTGTTGGTGTGCTGTCCGGTAGTGGCGGCTTCGATAAATCTTGCCATGCGCAGGTGCTGGCGTTGGCTGGCGGCAATGGCATGACCATTGTTGCCGACGAAAGCCACGGCAAGGGCGACACCGACATGACGCCACAGATCACCAAGATTAAAGGTGCGTCTGGCGTCCAAGCCTTCATGTATTGCGGATTTGGCGCAGCCACCAGTATCGTCGCCAAGAACTTCAAGCAACTCGGCGTGACCATTCCGCACTATCAAACACATGGTTCGGCTTCCAAAAGCTTCATCAAGAATGCCGAGGGCGGGGCAGAAGGTGTTCGCCTTCCCGCCGCAGCCCTGGTTGTCGTTGGTGCCTTGCCGGATTCACATCCACAAAAGAAAGTGGCCGGTGCCTACAAGGCCATGTACGAAAGCAAGACCGGCGACAGCATTTCGAGCTTCGGCGGGCATGCCTATGACGGCCTGATGATCGCCGTCGAAGCGATCACCCGGGCTGGCACGACCGACAAAGCCAAGGTTCTCGCCGAAATCGAGAAGACCAGCAACTTCATCGGCGTTGACGGCATTTTCACCATGTCTCCAACCGACCATCTTGGTCTTAACGAAGCTTCCTTCGTTATGGTCGAGGTTCGCAATGGTGACTGGAATATGCTGAAATAAAGGCTCCTTCGGGATAGCATACGGGCTTCCCCGCCGCCTGGCGGGGAAGCCGCCTTTTCACTAGCCGAGAATGCCCGATGTCAGCCGATTTTCTTCAGTTCCTGTTTTCCGGCATAACCGTCGGTGCCACCTATGCCTTGGTTGGCCTGGGTTTTTCAATTATCTACAACGCCAGCAATGTGATCAATTTCGCACAAGGGGAATTTGTCATGCTCGGCGGCATGGCCACCGTCTTCCTCTACGATGCCGGTTTGCCGATGCCCCTTGCCATGGCCATGGCCGTGGCGATCACTGTTGTTGCCGGAATGGCGCTCGAAAGATTCGCCGTCGAACCGGCCAAAGGCGCCTCCATCGTCACCCTGATCATCATCACCATCGGCGCTTCAATTTTCCTGCGGGGTTTGGCTGAGGTCCTGTTGGGTCGTAATTTCCATAGCCTGCCGCCAATTTCCGGCTCTGTATCGATCAATATCGGCGGTGCTCTTTTGATGCCACAAAGTCTGTGGGTGATTGGCGGCACCATCGTCTGCGTCACGGCCCTTGGATGGTTTTTTAACCGCACCATGACCGGCAAAGCCATGGTCGCCAGCGCCAGCAATCCCGTAGCCGCAAGGCTTGTCGGGATCAATCCAAATTTCATCCTGCTGTTGTCCTTTGCCCTGTCGGCGATGCTCGGCTCAATTGCCGGTATCCTGATCACGCCGATCTCGCTGGCCTATCCCGGCGTCGGCATTATGCTCGGCCTAAAGGGATTCTGCGCCGCCATCTTAGGAGGACTCGGCAATCCCATGGGGGCGGTCCTGGGCGGCCTGATCGTCGGCATCAGCGAAGCCATGACGGCGGGTTACATTTCATCGGCCTATAAGGACGCCGTTGCCTTTATTATTATTCTCGGCGTGCTGTTCCTGCGCCCCAACGGTCTGTTCGGTCGCAGCGGGACGGAGCGCGTATGAACCCCTTGAACTTACCTGGACGCAACGGCCTGCTGGTCCTGGTCGGCACCATCGCCGTGTTGCCGATGATGTTGCCCAATGCGTTTTATTTTGACGTCGTCATTCTGATCGGACTGAATGCCATTGTTTGCATCGGCCTTAATTTGTTGATCGGCTATGCCGGTCAAATCAGTCTTGGTCACGCCGGGTTCTTTGGCGTCGGCGCTTATTGTTCCGCCATCCTGACCGGTGCCCACGGTTGGCCGGCAACCGCGGCCCTGGCGGTGGGAATGCTGGCCGTCGGGCTGATATCGTTCATTATCGCCCGACCGATCATGAAATTGCGCGGCCATTATCTGGCCATGGGGACGCTCGGCATGGGCATTATTGTCGCCATTGTGCTAACCCAGGAATCCGATCTGACGGGTGGCCCCGATGGCATGCCGGTCACAGGTTTCAGCGTGTTAGGCTGGCAACCCTACGGGGAAAAGGTCTGGTACTGGATCGTCGCCCTGTTCCTGGTCATGACGGTATGGCTATCGCTCAACCTGATCGCATCCCCCGTCGGGCGTGCCTTGCGTGCCGTTCACGGATCGGAAGTGGCGGCAGAAACACTGGGCGTCGATGTCGTCAGATATAAGGTCAAGGTGTTCGTGCTGTCGGCGGTTATGGCAAGCCTGGCGGGCAGCCTGTTCGCCCATTACAACGGCTTCATCACTCCCGACGAGGCCGGTTTTATCCATTCGATCCAGTTGGTCACCATGGTCGTTCTGGGCGGCATGGCCTCGACTTTCGGGGCCGTCGCCGGGGCCGCCATTCTGACTGTGCTGCCGCAATTGTTGACCGTCTTTCACGACTACGAACATCTTGTTTTCGGAGCCGTACTGATCGGCACCATGATCTTCATGCGCCGCGGTCTGGTACCAACGCTGGCCGACTTCTTTGCCAAGAGGCGCAAATGACCTTGCTGCGCATAGAAAGTTTACAGCGATCATTTGGCGGCATCAATGCCATCGACGGACTCAGCCTGACCATTCGACCCGGTCCAATCCATTCGATTATCGGCCCCAACGGGGCTGGCAAGACGACGCTGTTCAACCTGATCTCGGGTATCTACAAACCAAACAGCGGCAATATTTTCCTTGAAGATGTCAATGTCACCGGCCGACAAACCTGTCAGTTGGCGGCGTTGGGTCTGGCCAGAACCTTCCAGAACCTGCAAATCTTTTTCAACATGTCGGCCTTGGAAAACGTCATGGTTGGCATGCACCTTAAAAGCGATACCCGGTTCATCGCCTCGCTATTGCGCATCCCCGGCATCGTTAGCGGCGACGCCAACAATCGCCAGGAAGCCACCCGCCTGCTTGAATTCGTCGGCCTGGGCGATTACCTCGACAGCGACAGCCAATCCATGCCCTACGGTGCCCTCAAGCGCCTGGAGATCGCCCGCGCCCTGGCGATGGGGCCGAAAATTATCATGCTCGATGAGCCAGCCGCCGGTCTTAACCCGGCGGAGACCGCATCGATTGACGAACTGATCCAAAAAATTGCCAAAAGCGGGATCACCGTGGTTCTCGTCGAACACGACATGCATTTAGTCATGGGGGTTTCCGATCATATCTTCGTGCTTGAGAGCGGACGCCTGCTTGCCGAGGGAACGGCCGACGATATTCGCCATAACCCGGACGTCGTCGCCGCCTATCTTGGCACAGGCGGGAGGGACCGCTGATGTTGCTGGAAGTTAAAGGACTGAACTGCCATTACGGTCGCATTCAAGCACTCGATTCCATCGACCTTGCCGTCAATGAAGGCGAGTTGGTATCCCTGGTCGGAGCCAACGGTGCCGGCAAGACAACGTTGCTTAAGGCGCTGTCCGGCATCTTGCCGACAACTGCCGGGTCGGTGTCGTTTGACGGCCACAACATCACCGACTATGCGTCCGACAAACGGGTGCGCCTTGGCATCGTTCAAGTTCCCGAAGGGCGGCAGGTGTTCGCGCCGATGAGCGTAGAAGACAATCTGCTGATCGGTGGTTACACCCGCAACAAGCTTGAACGAGCAGAAACCCTCGAAGAAGTTTACGCGATGTTTCCGGTATTGAAAAATCGCCGCCACAGCATCGCCGGAACCCTTTCGGGCGGTCAGCAACAGATGTTGGCTATATCGCGCGCCCTGATGTCGCGCCCGCGCTTGTTGTTGCTTGACGAGCCGAGCATGGGATTGTCGCCACTTCTGGTCGATGAGGTTTTCGCCACGATTGAGGCATTACGGAGCAAAGGAATTACGATATTTCTCGTCGAGCAGAACGCCTATATGGCGCTGGCTCTTGCCGACCGCGGATATGTACTGGAGACCGGCTCCGTCGTCCTTACCGATAGCGGCGAGCGGCTGATCGTTAACGACCGCGTCAAACAAGCCTACCTGGGGTTATAAAATAGCGCGTTTGTCGATAATCCGCTGGGCCTTGCCCATGGAGCGGGCGATCTCGCCGACAGGCAATACCCTGACGGTGGCCGAAACACCAATCAGTGACTTAATTTGAAATGCCAGATCTTTGGCAGCCCCGTCGCGGAGCCCATCCTCGCCACCGGAGCGCTGTTCAACCAGGACCGTCAACGCGTCGAGGCGATTCTCGCGCGATACTTCCAACACATAATGCGGTGACAGCCGGTTATCCTTGAGGATGATTTCCTCTATCTGGGAAGGGAAAACATTGACGCCGCGGATAATCAGCATGTCGTCGGTTCGTCCGGTGACCTTTTCCATACGCCGCATGGTGCGCGCCGTTCCGGGGAGCAGCCGCGTCAAATCACGAGTCCGGTAACGAATGATCGGAAAGGCTTCCTTGGTCAACGATGTGAAGACCAGCTCTCCTTGCTGGCCATCTTCCAGGACCTCGCCGGTGTCGGGGTTGATGATCTCCGGATAGAAATGATCCTCCCAGATATGCAGGCCGTCCTTGGTCTCGATGCATTCGCACGACACGCCGGGTCCGATAATTTCCGACAGTCCATAAAGGTCGAGGGCGTCGATATCGAAACGCGATTCGATTTCGGCGCGCATCGCAAGCGTCCATGGCTCGGCCCCATGAAGGCCTACTTTCAGCGACGTCGAGCGGGGATCGATGCCCTGACGTTCGAATTCATCGCCGATGGCCAGAAGATAAGACGGCGTCACCATAATGACGTCCGGTTTGAAATCCTGAATAAGCTGAACCTGCTTTTCGGTCTGGCCGCCCGACAGCGGAATCACCATGCAGCCCAGACGCTCGGCCCCGTAATGGGCACCGAGTCCGCCGGTGAACAAGCCATAGCCGTATGCCACATGCACCTTGTGGCCCGGCCTGCCGCCCGCGGCGCGGATCGACCGGGCCATCAGGTCGGCCCACATGTCGATATCGTGTTGGGTATAGGCGACAACGGTTGGGTTGCCGGTGGTGCCGCTGGAGGCATGGACCCGCACGACCTGCTCCTCGGGCACCGCGAACATGCCGAAGGGATAATTTTTCCGAAGGTCGTCCTTGAGCGTAAAAGGGAACCTGGAAAGATCGGCAAGCTGTTTCAGATCGTCAGGGTGAACGCCTGCCGCATCGAAGGCTTGCTTGTAATGGGCTACGTTATGATAGGCATGGCCGAGCGACCATTTCAGGCGTTGAAGCTGCAAGGCGGCAATTTCGTCTCGCGAAGCCGTTTCGATTGAATCCAGTTCGTCCTTCGATGGCGCAGTCGCCCGCATTCTTCGTCTCCCCGGGTTATCCATATTATTCTTATGTGATTATTGTGAAGCATCCGGCAGGGCGCTTCAATGATCAGTTTCAGCTCAGCGCTTTCTGGCGCACAACAGACATATCATCAAAAGCCACCCACATCTGTGCATTAGCCT
>CBFDEA010000086.1:0-6916 GCA_965603695.1 uncultured Rhodospirillaceae bacterium
GTCTTCGAGCGCCCGGCGGTAGTCGACCGGCATCACCTTGACGAATTTGGCCACCATATTCTTCCAGTCAGTGAGAATTTCCCGGGCTCGGTTGCTGCCGGTTTTATCGAGGTGGGTTTCGATCATTGCCCGAAGTCGTTGCGCATCAAAGCGGGCCATGTCGGCCAGATCATCCTCAGTGACGGGCTTTGTATCATCGGTGAAGCGTTCAAGTTCGACCTGGGCCTTGTTGCAGCGTTTCTCGAAATCGCCGTCTTCATCGAGAACGTAAGCGATGCCGCCGGACATCCCGGCGGCGAAGTTGCGACCGGTCGCGCCCAGGACGACGACGCAGCCGCCGGTCATGTATTCGCAACCATGATCGCCGACCCCTTCGACAACCACACTGGCACCGGAATTCCTGACCGCGAAACGTTCCCCGGCGATGCCGCGTAAATAACACTGCCCGGAAATAGCACCGTAAAGAACCGTGTTGCCGACAATGATATTGTTTTCGGCAACGATCGGGCTTTCGGGGTTCGGGTAAATGATGATCTTGCCGCCGGACAGGCCCTTGCCGACGTAATCGTTTGAATCACCGGCAAGTTCAAGGGTCACACCACGGGCCGCCCAGGCACCGAAGCTCTGACCGGCGGTGCCGGTGAATTTAAGGCGGATGGTATCGTCTGGAAGACCGGCGTGACCGTGGCGTTCGGCGATGCGACCCGACAGCATGGCGCCGACCGAACGGTTGACGTTAAGGATGGCGGCTTCGATGACCACCGGGGTGGCACCCTCAATGGCGTCCCGGGCCTGCTCGATAAGGTCGTTGTCGAGCGCCTTCTCCAGGCCGTGGTCCTGTGTATCGTTATTAAAGATGGCGACACCGGGTTCGGCCTTCGGGGTTGTCAGAAGGTCTGAAAAGTCCAACCCTTGAGTTTTCCAATGGTCGATGGCATCGGATTTTTGCAAGCGGTCGGAACGTCCGATCATCTCGTTGATCGACTTGAAACCAAGCTCGGCCATAATCTCGCGCACTTCTTCGGCGATGAAGGTAAAGAAGTTGACGACGTGTTCGGGCTTGCCGGTGAAGCGCTTGCGCAGCTCGGGGTCCTGGGTGGCGACGCCGGCCGGGCAGGTGTTCAAGTGGCATTTGCGCATCATGATGCAGCCTTCGGCGATAAGCGCGCCGGTGGCGAAACCGAATTCATCGGCCCCGAGCAATGCCCCGATAACGACGTCGCGTCCGGTACGCAGGCCGCCATCGACCTGGACTGAGATGCGGCCACGCAGTTTGTTGAGGACCAGCGTCTGGTGGGTTTCGGCCAGGCCGATTTCCCACGGGCTACCGGCATGCATGATCGAGGTGATCGGACTCGCCCCGGTGCCGCCATCGGCACCCGAAATGGTGACGTGATCGGCGTGCGCTTTCGATACGCCTGCGGCAACCGTGCCGACGCCAACTTCCGAAACCAGCTTGACGGAAATGCGGGCTTTCGGATTGACGTTTTTAAGGTCGTGGATCAGTTGCGCCAGATCTTCGATTGAATAGATATCATGGTGCGGTGGCGGCGAAATCAGGCCGACGCCGGGGGTCGAATGACGGACCCGACCGATCCATTCATCGACCTTGTAGCCGGGCAACTGGCCGCCTTCGCCGGGCTTGGCACCCTGGGCCATTTTGATCTGGATATCATCGGCGTTGACCAGGTATTCGGTGGTCACCCCGAAACGTCCCGAGGCCACCTGCTTGATCGCCGAGCGCATGGAGTCGCCATTTTCCATGGGCTTGAAACGAACGGCTTCCTCGCCGCCTTCTCCGGTGTTGGACTTGCCGCCCAGGCGGTTCATGGCGATGGCAATGGTGGTGTGGGCTTCCCATGAGATCGAGCCGAACGACATAGCACCGGAGGCGAATCGCTTGACGATTTCTGAGGCCGGTTCGACCTCGTCGATAGAAATTGATTGCCCGGCAGTGAACGAGAACAAGCCGCGCAGGTTCTTCAGTTTTTTATCGTGGTTGTCGATCAGGGAAGAATACGTCTTGAAGCCCTGATAGTCGCCACTGCGCACGCTATGTTGCAGGGCGGCAATGGTTTCGGGGGTCCAGATATGTTCCTCGCCGCGGGCCCGGTAGGCAAGCTCGCCGCCGACATCAAGGGCGTTTTGGTAAATTGGCGCGGTGCCATAGGCGTTGGCGTGGCGTTGCATTGTTTCCTTGGCGATCTCGGCCAGGCCGACACCTTCGATGGAGCTCGCGGTGCCGGTGAAGTACCTGTCGATGAACTGGCTCGACAAGCCGACGGCATCGAAAATTTGCGCCCCGCAATAAGACTGATAGGTCGAGATGCCCATTTTCGACATGACCTTGAGAATACCCTTGCTGACGGCCTTGATGTAGCGTCCGTGGGCCTCTTTCTCGCTCAGGGTTTCAGGCAGATTGTGGCGCAGATGAGAAAGTGACGAGAACACCAGATAAGGGTTGATCGCTTCGGCACCGTAACCGGCAAGCAGACAGAAGTCATGGACCTGACGGGCTTCGCCGGTCTCGACGACCAGTCCGACCTCCGTGCGCAGGCCTTCCCTGATCAGGTGATGGTGGACGGCGGCGGTGGCCAGCAGGGCCGGCAGGGGGACCCGGTCGGCGTTGACGCCGCGGTCCGACAAAATCAAAATGTTGTGGCCTTCAAGGACCACTTGCTGGGCCTTTTGGCACAACTGGTCCAAGGCTGCTTCCATGCCGTCGGCTCCCTGGGTGGCCAGATAACAGGTATCGAGCGTATAGGTGACGAAGGCGTGATCGACCTTGTTTTCAATGCGCCGGATTTTTTCCAGTTCGACGTTGGAAAGAATCGGCTGCTGGACTTCCAGGCGCATGTGCTTGCCGCCGGTTTTCAGGTCGAGCAGGTTCGGTCTGGGGCCAATAAGGGAGACCAGCGACATCACCGATTCCTCGCGGATCGGATCAATCGGCGGATTGGTGACCTGGGCGAAGTTCTGCTTGAAGTATGACGACAGCATCTTCGAGCGGTTCGACAGAACTGCCGGCGGGATATCGCTGCCCATGGAACCCAACGGGTCCTGACCACCGACAGCCATCGGTTCAATGTAGAATTTTATATCTTCCTGGGTGTAACCAAAGGCTTGCTGACGGGCCAGGACGGTCTTTTTGTCCGGCGTCATCGACGAGACTTCTTCGGGCAGGTCGTCCAATTGAATCTGGGTCTCATCAAGCCATTTCTGATACGGCTTGGCCTTGGCCAGGGTATCTTTCAGTTCGGCGTCATCGACGATGCGGCCTTCTTCAAGATCGATCAGCAACATCTTGCCGGGCTGCAAGCGCCATTTTTTGACGATCTTGTGCTCGGGGATACGCAGCGCGCCGACTTCTGAACCGACGATAACAAGGTCGTCATCGGTAACGATGTAACGCGACGGGCGCAGGCCGTTACGGTCCAGCGTCGCACCGATCTGGCGGCCATCGGTAAAGGCCATGGCGGCGGGACCGTCCCAGGGCTCCATCAGGGCGGCGTGGTATTCGTAGAAGGCGCGACGTTCATCATCCATCAACGGATTGCCGGACCAGGCCTCGGGGATCATGATCATCATCGCGTGGGCCAGGGAGTATCCTCCGGCGACAAGCAATTCCAGAGCGTTATCGAAAGTCGCCGAATCAGATGAGCCATCACCGATAAGCGGCCACAGTTTCTCCAGGTCCTCCTCGCCGATAACTTCCGAGCTCATATTGTGGCGGCGGGCCTGCATCCAGTTAATGTTGCCGCGCACGGTGTTGATTTCGCCGTTGTGGCACAGGTAACGAAACGGCTGGGCCAGCGACCAGGACGGGAAGGTATTGGTGGAAAACCGCTGATGGACCAGGGCGAGGGCCGATTCGCAGCGCTCATCATCGAGGTCCTTGAAATAGACATCGACGTTGTTGCCCAGCATCATACCTTTGTAGACGATGGTCCGCGATGACATGGAGGGAATGTAGAAATGATTGCGGTCAGCCAGATCGACGTCCCAGACCTCATGGTGGGTGCGCTTGCGAATGACGAATAACTTTCGCTCAAAGGCATCGGTGTCGGCGCAGTTCTCGCCACGGCCAATAAAAATTTGACGGATTACAGGCTCGATCGGTTTGACGCTGTCACCAAGACAGCTGCTGTCAACGGGCAGATCGCGCCAGCCAAGAATTTTCTGGCCTTCTTCGGGGATGATTTTATCGAAGGCAGCGAGGCTGGCTTTCTGGGTGACTTCGTTTTGCGGCAGGAACACCATGCCGACGGCATAGTCGCCGATGGCCGGTAATTCAAAGCCAAGCTTGGCGCATTCCTCGCGGTACAGGCGGTCGGGCACTTGAATCAGAATACCGGCGCCATCACCGGCCAGGGGGTCGGCACCAACGGCTCCGCGGTGGTCCAGATTGATCAGAATCTGCAAGCCCTGACGAATAATGTCATGCGACTTGCGGTTCTTGATATTGGCGATAAAGCCGAGACCGCAGTTGTCACGCTCGTTCTGTGGGTCGTAAAGCCCCTGTTTTTGGGGCAACCCAGCCGCTTGGGGCCAAACCGGTTGGCTCATAATGGTCTGTCTCTTATTCAAATAGATTTAAAAATGGGGGCGTAGAAATATCAAACGAAGGCATGGCTTGCCAATCAGAAAAACGAGCCTTCTTGTCCACAATACGGGAAGACGTGCCCGAATCCAAGGCTTGTGGATGTTTTCCGGCTTGGGTTAGGCCTGACAGGATGTTATAAAGTCGTCGATATATTGGAAGGATCGACGTGCCAGTTCTACATATTGTGGTTTTAGCCCTGATTCAGGGCATCACCGAATTTCTCCCCATCAGTTCGTCAGGGCATTTGGCGCTTGTGCCAATTTTAACGGGCTGGCCGGATCAGGGCCTGATTTTGGATGTCGCGGTTCACGTTGGCACCCTGGGGGCCGTGGTCTTGTACTTCTGGCGCGATGTCTTCGGCATGATCAAAGGGGTTTTGATGGTGCTCAGCGGGCGGGTCGAGCCGCAAGCCAAGCTGGCTGGCTTGATTGTCTTGGCGACGATCCCGGTGGTGTTGGCCGGTTATGGCCTTAACCATATGGGCATGGACGGCCTGCGCTCGCTCACCGTTATCGGCTGGGCGACCTTGGGATTTGGCTTGGTGTTGTGGGCCACCGACAGGATTGGCATGACACTGCGACGGATCGAGCATTTGGGGGTTAGTGACGCCGTGATTATCGGCATTGCCCAGGTTCTCGCCCTCATTCCCGGCACCAGTCGCTCCGGCATCACCATGTCGGCGGCGCGGATGCTGGGTATGGAGAGGACGGACGCGGCGCGCTTTTCCATGCTGCTGTCGATCCCGACGATCATCGGTGCCGGTGTGCTTAAAGGTCTCGAGCTATACCAGTCCGGCGACGCTCGGTTGACGTCCGACGCCATGCTCGCCGCCGGTCTCTCCTTCATCACCGCCTTGATCGCTATTGTCGTCCTGATGGCCTGGCTCAAACGCTCCAGCTTCATGCCCTTCGTGATTTACCGGGTTCTCCTCGGCGGCGGCCTGCTGGGGCTGTCTTACGGGTATATTGGTTAATACCCGGCGTTCATATCAACCAAATCCTTCGGCGTTTCACCACGCCGGATGCGACGAATGTTTTCGGCGATATCCTGCGCTGCGGACTCAGGTGAGGACAGACTGGCGATGTGCGGTGTGACCAGGACTTTCGGGTGATCCCAAAGCGGATTCGCTGCGGGCAGCGGTTCCTCGGCAAAGACATCCAGGGCGGCCCCGGCGATGGCCCCGCAATCCAGGGCGGCCAGTAGGTCCGCTTCGACAACATGACCGCCGCGCGCCGCATTGATGATGAAGGCATCCTTCGGCAATTGCGCCAGGGTGTCGGCGTTGATGATTCCTTCAGTCTCAGGCGTCAGTGGCAGCAGGCAGACGAGAATATCGGTGCGCGCCAGAAACGGGCCAAGGCCGTCGGCACCGTGGAACGATTGGACTCCGTCCAGGCTCTTCGGCGTTCGGCTCCATCCGGCGATCTGAAAGCCAAAGGGTAACAGGTGGCGGGCCGCGTCGGCACCGAGTGTGCCGAGGCCCAAAATACCGACACGCTTGCTTAAACTATCATCCTGCGGCAGTTCGCGCCAGTCGTGGGCCCGTTGCATGGCGTCGTAAACATGCAGTTTGCGATGAAAGTGTAGGACCCGGTGGACGACGAATTCGCTCATATGACGGGTCAGGGCCGGGTCGATCATCCGTACCAGCGCGACCCCTTCAGGATAGGTCTCGTCGGCCATAATGGCGTCGATCCCGGCCCCTAAGTTAATCACCGCCTTGAGGTTGGGGAATGCCTTAAGGGCACCGGCAGGCGGTCGCCAGACCAGGGCGATATCGACTTTTTCAGGGTCGGCGGGGGCGTCGGGCCAGACATGAAAATCGTGCGCGAAATCGACCTCCGGCAGGGCCGGGATCAAGGCGTCGCGCCAGCGCTCGGCAGGGTCTTGCGGACTGATATAGATGATCGATGGGGGCATGGAAGGGGGCTCTCCTAGTGTGATTCAATTAGTTAGCGGCCTGTTTGTCCCAGAAATGCATGTTATGAATTTCTCGGGCAGGACATTAGGTTCCGACGACGCCGCTCTCATCGGCCTTCATTTCAAGGGCGGCGGCCATCAGGGCGCGGGTGTAGGCTTGTTTGGGGTTGGCGAAAATGTCGGCGGCGGGTCCCTGCTCGACGATCTTGCCGCGGCGCATGACGACGATATCGTGGGAGACGGCGCGGATCACTTTCAGGTCGTGGGAAATGAACAGATAGGTCAGGCCGTGGCGCTGTTGCAGGTCGCGCAGAAGTTCGACGATCTGCGCCTGAACCGACATATCAAGGGCGCTGGTCGGCTCGTCCATGACGATGAAGTCGGGCTTCAGGA
>CBFDEA010000087.1:0-6914 GCA_965603695.1 uncultured Rhodospirillaceae bacterium
GAAAAACTTCTGCGCGCCATCTTCGGCGAGAAAGCTTCCGACGTTCGTGATACGTCGCTGAAATTGCCGCCCGGTGTTGCCGGTACGGTTATTGAAGTGCGCGTGTTCTCGCGGCGCGGCGTCGATAAGGACGAACGTGCACTGGCTATCGAACGTTCGGAAGTCGAACGTCTGGCCAAGGACCGTGACGATGAACGTGGTATTTTGGAGCGCACCTTCCTGACCCGCCTGACCGCCCTATTGCTTGGCAAGAAGGCCGTTGGTGGACCGAAGCAACTGAAGTCCGGCACCAAGATCACCCAGGAAGTTCTGGACAGCTTCACCGCTGGTCAATGCTCGCAGATCGTCGTTGCCAATGACTCGGTGATGAAAGACGTCGAAGAGCTGAAAAAGCATTTCGAGGAAAGCATCGCCGTCCTGCAGGCCCGTTTCGAAAACAAGGTCGACAAGCTGCAACGCGGTGACGACCTGTCCCCGGGTGTGATGAAAATGGTCAAGGTCTTTATTGCCGTTAAGCGCAAGCTGCAACCTGGCGACAAGATGGCCGGACGTCATGGCAACAAGGGTGTTATTTCACGCATCGTTCCGGTTGAAGACATGCCCTATCTTGATGATGGGCAGCCGGTCGATATCTGCCTCAACCCCCTCGGCGTGCCTTCGCGCATGAACGTTGGCCAGATTCTGGAAACTCATCTGGGTTGGGCCTCAGCCAAGCTTGGCGAACAAATTGGCGAGATGCTTGATGTCGTCGGTAAGGACGTCGATCTCAAGGCCTTGCGCGCCAGGCTCAAAGACATTTACGGCGATGATTCCTACAAAAAACGGATCGCCCCGCTTGACGACAACGATGTCGTTGAGATGTCTGGCAACTTGCGCCCCGGCGTGCCGATGGCGACACCGGTATTTGATGGTGCCCACGAGGTCGACATCAACGAAATGCTAACCAAGGCCGGTCTCGACACATCAGGGCAGATGACCCTGGTCGATGGCCGTACTGGTGAAACTTTCGACCGCCAGGTGACGGTGGGCTACATCTACATGCTCAAACTGCATCACCTTGTCGATGACAAGATCCACGCCCGCTCAATTGGGCCGTACTCTCTGGTTACCCAGCAACCGCTGGGTGGCAAGGCGCAGTTCGGTGGTCAGCGCTTCGGTGAAATGGAAGTGTGGGCGCTCGAAGCCTACGGTGCTTCCTATACATTGCAGGAAATGCTGACGGTTAAATCCGATGACGTGTCGGGCCGCACCAAGGTTTACGAAGCCATCGTCCGTGGCGATGACAGTTTCGAAGCCGGTATTCCAGAATCATTCAACGTCCTCGTCAAGGAACTGCATTCCCTTGGCCTGAACGTCGAATTGCATTAATCGCCCAAAGCGTATTCAAGGAGAAATCGATATGAACGAATTGATGAAAGTTTTTGGGCAGGTCAGCGGCACACAGCAGTTTGACCACATCCGAATCTCGATCGCCTCGCCCGAGCGCATCCGCTCTTGGTCTTTCGGCGAAATCAAAAAGCCGGAAACCATCAACTACCGGACCTTCAAGCCGGAACGTGACGGTCTGTTCTGCGCCCGTATCTTTGGCCCGACCAAGGATTATGAATGCTTGTGCGGCAAATACAAACGCATGAAGTACAAGGGCATCACCTGTGAGAAGTGCGGCGTCGAAGTGACGTTGCAGAAAGTCCGGCGCGAGCGCATGGGCCACATCGAACTGGCCTCCCCGGTTGCCCATATCTGGTTCATGAAGTCGCTGCCGTCGCGCATCGGCCTACTGCTCGATATGACGCTCAAGGATCTGGAGCGGGTTCTCTATTTCGAAAACTACGTCGTCGTAGAGCCCGGCCTGACACCGCTTAAACTTCACGAATTGTTGTCCGAAGACGCTTATCAGAACGCCATTGATGAATATGGCGACGATAGCTTCAGCGTCGGCATCGGTGCCGAGGCGATCCGTAAGATGCTGGAGGCCATCGAGCTTGAAGAAGAGCTTGTGACCCTGCGCGTTGATCTTAAGGAAACCAATTCGGAAGCCAAACGCAAAAAGTTCGTCAAGCGTTTGAAACTGGTCGAAGCCTTCATCGAGTCGGGTGCCCGTCCGGAATGGATGATCCTGGAAGTCATTCCTGTCATTCCGCCGGAATTGCGCCCGCTGGTGCCGCTCGACGGTGGTCGCTTCGCGACATCTGATCTCAACGATCTTTACCGTCGTGTTATCAACCGTAATAACCGGTTGAAGCGACTGATCGAGCTTCGCGCGCCGGAAATCATCGTCCGCAACGAAAAACGTATGTTGCAGGAATCCGTCGATGCCTTGTTCGATAACGGTCGTCGCGGTCGCGCCATTACCGGCGCCAACAAGCGGCCGCTGAAATCCTTGTCCGACATGCTTAAAGGCAAGCAAGGCCGTTTCCGCCAGAACCTGCTTGGTAAGCGCGTCGATTATTCCGGTCGTTCGGTTATCGTCGTTGGCCCTGAACTGAAATTGCATCAGTGCGGCTTGCCCAAGAAGATGGCCCTGGAACTGTTCAAGCCATTAGTTTATTCGAAGCTTGAACTGTATGGCCTGGCGACGACCATCAAAGCCGCCAAGCGCATGCTCGAGAAAGAACGTCCGGAAGTCTGGGATATTCTTGAAGAGGTCATCCGCGAGCATCCGGTGATGTTGAACCGGGCCCCGACCTTGCACCGTCTTGGTATTCAGGCTTTCGAGCCGGTCCTGATCGAAGGTAAGGCTATTCAGCTTCACCCGTTGGTTTGTGCCGCCTTTAACGCCGATTTCGATGGCGATCAAATGGCCGTTCACGTGCCGTTGTCCCTTGAAGCCCAGCTTGAAGCGCGGGTTCTGATGATGTCGACCAATAACATCCTCAGCCCGTCCAACGGCAAGCCAATCATCGTTCCTTCGCAGGATATCGTGTTGGGTCTTTATTATCTGACCATGGAACGCGAAGACGAGAAGGGCGAGGGCATGGCTTTCCTCAATGCCAGTGAAATCCAGCATGCCCTGGATACCGGCTGCGTCACGCTGCATGCGAAAGTGCAGTGCCGTTATCATACGGTGGATGAAAAAAACAACCCGATCACGACCCGTGTCGAATCGACACCGGGGCGTATGTTGCTTGCTGAAATTCTGCCCAAGAACGCCAATATTCCATTGTCCCTGATTAACCAGTTGCTGACCAAGAAAGAGGTCTCCAACGTTATCGATCAGGTTTATCGCCATTGCGGTCAGAAAGAGACCGTCATTTTTGCCGATAAGATGATGGCTCTTGGTTTCTCCAATGCCTGTAAGGCCGGTATCTCCTTTGGTAAGGACGATCTGGTTATTCCTGACGCCAAGGAAATTCTGGTCGGCGCGACCGAGACCAAGGCCAAGGAATACGAGCAGCAGTACCAGGACGGCCTGATTACCCAGGGCGAGAAGTACAACAAGGTTGTCGATGCATGGTCGCATTGCACCGATCAGGTTGCCGACGCGATGATGAAACGCATTTCGACACCGGAAAAAGGCGAGCAGGTAAACGCCGTTTACATGATGGCCCATTCCGGTGCCCGTGGTTCGGCTGCGCAAATGAAGCAGCTTGCCGGTATGCGTGGCTTGATGGCCAAGCCATCGGGTGAAATCATCGAAACACCGATCATTTCCAACTTTAAGGAAGGCCTGTCGGTTCTCGAATACTTCAACTCGACCCATGGTGCCCGTAAAGGCCTTGCCGATACGGCGCTTAAGACGGCTAACTCTGGTTATCTGACCCGTCGTCTCGTCGACGTTGCCCAGGATTGCATCATCGTCGAGGACGATTGCAAAACCAAAGCGGGCCTGATTACCCGCGCTGTTGTTGAAGGTGGCGAGGTTGTCTCTTCGATGTCAGAACAGGTTCTCGGTCGGACTATTGCAGAGGATGTCATTGAGCCTGCCACTGGCAAGACACTGTTCAAGGCAAACACGCTGCTTGACGAGGAAATGTCTCTCGTCATCGAAAAAGCCGATGTTGAAACCGTCAAGGTTCGTTCCGTGTTGACATGCGAAACGGTCTTTGGCACCTGCGCGTCTTGCTATGGCCGCGACCTGTCTCGTGGTACCCGGGTAAACCCAGGGGAGGCAGTCGGTGTTATTGCCGCCCAGTCGATTGGCGAACCAGGGACCCAGCTTACTATGCGGACATTCCACATCGGTGGTGCTGTTACCGGTGGTGGCGAGGTTTCCAAGATCGAAGCTCTTAGTGACGCGACAATTCAGCTCAAAAACTGCTCGACGGTTAAGGACAGCTCCGGTGTTCAGGTCGTCATGACCAGGAACGCTGAACTGAACCTGATTGATAACAAGGGCCGCGAACGTGCCCGTCACCGTCTGCCGTATGGTTCGAAGTTGCTGGTCAAAAACGACGCCAAGGTCGAACGCGGCACCAAGATGGCCGAATGGGATCCTTATACCCTGCCGATCATCACCGAGAAAAACGGTGTCGTTAACTATGTCGATTTGATCGAAGGTTTGTCCATGGACGAGCGTGTCGATGACGCCACCGGCATTGCCTCGAAAGTGGTTATCGACTGGAAACTGCAGCCCAAGGGTGCCGACCTGAAGCCGCGCATTACCATGCGCGACAAGAAGGGCGAGGTCATTATGATCGATAAGGAACAGGAAGCCCGTTACTTCCTGTCCGTCGATGCCATTTTGTCCGTTGAAAACGGCCAGGAAATCCATGCCGGTGACGTGCTCGCACGTATTCCGAAGGAATCGGCCAAGACCCGCGACATTACCGGTGGTCTGCCGCGTGTGGCGGAATTGTTTGAAGCTCGTAAACCTAAGGATTTCGCCATTATCAGTGAGATCGTTGGTCGTGTCGAATTCGGCAAGGATTACAAGAACAAACGCCGTATCGTCGTTGTTCCGACCGAAGAAGGGCTGGAGCCACACGAATACCTGGTCCCCAAAGGCAAGCACATCAGTGTTCAGGAAGGCGACTATGTTGAAGTCGGCGACGCCCTGATGGATGGCAACCCGGTTCCGCATGATATCCTGCGTGTTTTGGGTGTTGAGGCGCTTGCCGATTACCTGATCAAGGAAATCCAGGACGTTTATCGTCTGCAGGGTGTGAAGATCAACGATAAGCACATTGAGGTCATCGTTCGCCAGATGTTGCAAAAAGTTGAAATCACCGGCGGCGGCGATACCACTTACCTGATCGGTGAACTGGTTGACCGCATGGAGTACGAAGCCGAAAACGCTAAAACCAAGAAGGATGGCGGCAGAGAGGCCACGGCTGTTCCAGTGCTTCAGGGCATTACCAAGGCCAGCTTGCAGACCCAGTCCTTCATATCGGCGGCGTCCTTCCAGGAAACCACGCGGGTGCTTACAGAGGCCGCCGTGTCGGGCAAGATCGATAACCTGATCGGCCTTAAGGAGACCGTTATCGTTGGCCGTCTCTTTCCTGCCGGTACCGGTCGCGGGATGAATAACTTACGTAAGATCGCCGCCGACCGCGATGCGGAACTCGATAGACTGGCAGCGAAAAACGCCCCAAAGGCGATTGCTCCTGAAACCACAGCACCCGAAGAAGTGACGGCTGTGGCTGAAGGCGAGTAAAAACCTTAGCTAAACCCCGAATCGTCTGCTTCGGGGGGTAATATTTAAGCGGCGATTGGAGCGATTCTCTCCAGTCGCCGCTTTTTTGCCTAATGTAAGAAAACTTTGATTTTAAAAAGGCCGGAAAACTACCAAAAAAACACCGATTCTTTTGCTTGACTGGTAACGGGCGCGTCACTAGTATCCGCCTTCCTCCGCAAGGGTCTGGTGGTGAACCGGTTCGGTTTAGACGCAGACTCTTTGGGAAAGATAAAAATTTGGTCTTTGGGTCCATCCGGGCTGCGACGATAGTCCGCCGGACGGCTTGTTTGTTCCCTCTTAGAAGGGGGGACGATTTGTGTTACGGGGTTTTTGGCCTCGTAGAAACGATGTTTAAGGTGATTTAACGAATGCCTACAGTTAACCAACTCGTTCGTAAGCCCCGCAAGGCGCCGATCGAACGCACCAAGGTCCCGGCGCTGGAAGCCTGCCCGCAAAAGCGTGGCGTTTGCACTCGCGTCTACACGACGACCCCGAAAAAGCCGAACTCGGCCCTTCGTAAGGTTGCCCGTGTTCGTCTTACCAATGGCTTTGAAGTCACCAGTTATATTCCGGGTGAGGGTCATAATCTTCAGGAACACTCCGTCGTTTTGCTTCGCGGCGGTCGTGTGAAGGATCTTCCCGGCGTCCGTTATCACATTATTCGCGGAACCCTTGATACCCAAGGCGTTTCGGATCGCCGTCAACGCCGTTCCAAATATGGCACCAAGCGGCCTAAGTAAGGATTGTTATAGAATGTCCCGTCGTCATGCCGCTGAAAAACGCGTAATCCTGCCTGATCCCAAGTTTGGTGATCTGGTGGTTTCAAAGTTCATGAATAACCTGATGCTTGACGGTAAGAAGTCGGCTGCCGAGAAAATCGTTTACGGCGCCTTCGACCTTATCGAAAAGAAAACCGGCGGTGATCCGCTGAAGGCGTTTCATGAAGCTATCGACAACGTCAAGCCTGCCGTTGAGGTTCGTTCCCGCCGCGTTGGTGGTGCCACCTACCAGGTGCCGGTTGAAGTTCGTAACGAGCGTCGTCAGGCTCTCGCCATTCGTTGGCTCGTCGCACTGTCGCGCAAGCGTTCGGAAAACACCATGACGGAACGCCTGTCGGGCGAACTGCTGGATGCCTCGAACAATCGTGGCGCCGCCGTCAAGAAACGTGAAGACACACACAAGATGGCAGAGGCTAACAAAGCCTTCTCCCATTATCGCTGGTAAGCGGGTTTAGGATTTAGACTGAAATGGCGCGCACAACCCCCCTTAGCGATTATCGCAATATCGGCATCATGGCGCA
>CBFDEA010000088.1:0-6892 GCA_965603695.1 uncultured Rhodospirillaceae bacterium
CAACACCGTGACGCCGAAGCCGGCCACGCCTTTATTGACGAAAGACAAATGATCACTACCGAAACGCGGTACCGCGCCATGGATGCCGTTATAGATTTTCAGGTTCTCCCCGGCCTTGTGAAGGGCATCGACGATGGCCGAATTCATGGCCGGGCCGACCACGTCCCAAACCCCGAAAGCATCGCCGATGCCGCAAAGCTCAAAACTGGCAACACCGACGACGGCGCTCAAATCGTTGTTATTTGCATGATACCTGGCCCCTTGCAGGCCGCTTTCCTCGCCATCACTGAAGATAAAGCGCAGGCGCACGCCTTGCAGCGTCGGGCCTGTGCTTAATGTTTTTAAGGCATCGATCCCGGCGGCGACGCACGACGCATTGTCATTGGCTCCCGGGGCCTCGGCGACTCTGTCCGTATGGGCGAGAAAGATCAGGATACCCCTGCCCTCACCCATCTCGACGACCGTATTTGCACCACGAAAAATCAGGTTCGAGATATGCTCTTCCCGGTAACCGATAGCAGCAGCATCGAGGGCCATTTTGACCACCTCATGGCGTTCAAAATCAGACCTGCCACTCAGCACTTCGACCAGGCGCATGGCCGACGGGGCCTCAAGGTAATAGGAGAATTCCGGTGCCGGATCACGTGCGCCTTGCCACCAAATCAATGGCGACAGCACAACAACCACAACAGCAATCAGCAGGAACCACTTAACGGGTTTCATCAAACAACTCGCGACCGATCAGCCAGCGGCGGATTTCCGAGGTTCCGGCCCCGATCTCGTAGAGTTTGGCATCACGCAGCAAGCGCCCGGTCGGGGCTTCGTTGACGTAGCCGGTGCCGCCCAGGCACTGGATTGCCTCCAGCGTCATCCAGGTCGCCTTTTCAGAGGCGTAAAGGATTGCCCCTGCGGCATCCTTGCGCGTCGTCTGGCCACGATCACAAGCCCTGGCGACGGCGTAGACGTAGGCCTTCGAGGCGTTCATCGTCGTGTACATATCGGCGAGCTTGCCCTGCATCAGCTGAAACGAGCCGATCGATTGGCCGAATTGCTGGCGTTCATGAATATAGGGCACGACCACGTCCATGCAGGCCTGCATGATACCGAGCGGCCCGGCGGCAAGCACGGCGCGCTCGTAATCAAGGCCGCTCATCAATACGTTGACGCCCTTGCCGAGCCCGCCCAGGATGTTTTCTTCCGGTACTTCGCAGTCTTCGAAGACCAACTCGCAGGTGTTCGAGCCGCGCATGCCGAGTTTGTCGAGCTTTTGCGCCGTCGAGAAGCCCTTGAAACCTTTCTCGATGATAAAGGCGGTGATGCCTTTGGAACCCGTCTGCATATCCGTCTTGGCGTAGACCACCAGGGTATCGGCATCGGGGCCATTGGTGGTCCACATTTTATTGCCGTTGAGAACGTAATGTTGGCCTTTTTTATCGGCCCTGAGTTTCATCGAAACCACGTCGGAACCGGCTCCGGGTTCGCTCATCGCCAAAGCACCGACATGATCGCCGGAAATCAAGTTCGGAAGATACCTTTGCTTTTGCTCCGGGCTGCCGTTGCGGCTGATTTGATTGACGCACAGATTTGAATGGGCACCGTAGCTTAAGCCGACCGAGGCCGAGGCCCGGCTGATTTCCTCCATCGCCACCACATGTTCAAGATAGCCCATGCCAGCGCCGCCATAGTCCTCATCGGCCGTAATACCGAGCACCCCCAGATCGCCAAGCTTCTTCCACAAGTCGGCGGGAAAATCATTGCTGAGGTCAATAGCGGCGGCGCGGGGAGCGATTTCATCGGATGAGAAGCTCAAAACAGACGCCCGCAGCATATCGACGGTTTCGCCAAGATCAAAATCAAGGGACGGTAATTCGTTTGGAATCATAGTCTTACGCTCACTTTGTGAATTCTTGATTCATCGCTTCAATAGGGAAAATGATGGTAGTTGACGTTTACGTAAACGTCAACATTGGCCTTCCCCCCCTTAAACCAGCAAACGGCCACAGACGAACAAGCCGCCACCGACAAGCCCAAGCAACCCCGCCGTCGCCAAATTCGGCTTAACCGCAAGCCCGGGAAGCCAGATCATGACTTTTGCCAGGACCCCGATGAGGAAAACCCCCAGCACCCCAAGGATCGGCAAGAGCGGCACATGCATGACCCAGAAATCGGGCCCGAGGAAAATCCCCCCTGCCCCGGGCTGTAGGCCAAAAAAGACATTCAAGCTTCCCGCCAGAGTGATCTCGGCGGCGCTCGAATAGTAGGAGAAGTACAACAGTGCGATGGCCAGGCCCGTCGCCGAAATGACCCCGTTGAGCAGAGCCGGCAGCGACCCTGCGATGCCGCTGCGCGACAAAACCGGCGACAGGGCACACAGGGTCGTTGGCAAAGATAAAGCACTGAAGATGACCGAAACTGCGAGCATCTGGGCGCTACGCACAGGAACCTCCTGGCTTACCGCCATTTGCCCCAACAACAGGGCCAGGAACACCATGACAAATGCCACCGGCAAGGCGGCCAGGAACCGGCGGGCAAACAAAACAGGCGATGATCGATCCCTGGTCGGGTCGCGACCGAGGAAAAATTCAATATAATTCATCGCCGAAAAGGCGACGACGTAATAGAACGGCGCGATCAGCAGGCAAATCAAAAAGGCGTGAGAGATATTCTCGTGCAGGATTCTGTCGGTAAACGACAGCAACGTATAAAGCGGCGCGCCCAGCATTAAGCCAAGACCGGCGACAAGCGCCAGAACGGCGTTGATAAAGCCAATCAAAGCATTGCCCCGGCTCAGTTGAGACGTCACCCCAAGCACCGCGACAATCGCCAGCATCACCAGGTAAGCCTTGAACAGGCCCGCCGATCCGCCGCGCAAGGCATTGATGCTGGCGGCCAGGGGAATAAAGATGAAGACCAGACCAAAAAACAGAATATTCAGCAGTGGCTTCTTTGCCGCCTCCTCGAATAAGCCCCGGACACGCGCGTCCAGCCACAACAGAGACATCTTCAGGGCTTCGCCCATCAGCCGTGGCCAAGTGCATCCGGCAAGACAACGCCAAAGACCGGCCAGCCTTGGGCTGGTTCCGCTCGTGTCGATTGCCGACAGGGCGAAGGCAAAGCCGCCAAGAACGCTCAAGGCGCCAAGCAATGACAGGCAAAACGCGACGAAGGGAAGACCATTATTCATCCTGAAACGTCGGCCCGTCCGACAATCCGCATCAACGTCTGCTGCATGATCGCGCAAGGGACTTCCTTGCCCTCTTTGACACTGAAAACTTCGGCCCGGGTGACGCTTAAGGAGCGTCCGGGCCGGACGACCTCGCCACGCGCGATCAGCATCTCGCCATCGGCGGCGGCAATCAGATTGATCTTGTATTCGACGGTTAAAATACCGTCCCCGGCGGCCATCAGACTGAAGGCCGCATAGCCACCGGCGGAATCGGCGATAGTGCCGACGACGCCGCCATGGAAAAAGCCGTGTTGCTGCGAGACGTCGTCACTGTAGGGAAGTCTGATTTCGCAATGGCCGGGACTTACAGCACCCATTTCCGCGCCGATGTGGGTCATGATGCCCTGCTTGGCGAAGCTGCCCCGCAGCATCGACTCGAAATCCGGGTTATAGGCTTTGAAATCAGCCATCGATGGCGCTTTCGATCAATTGATGTGCGCCAATCATTTTGCGGCCATTAGCCTGAATGTCATCGGGAAAGGGGCAGGATTTCCGGATTTCCGTATCCAGGTGCAGACCGAACAATTCGCTCGTCGCCGCCAGTTCCATGGTCTCGCCATTGACCATTTCGTGGATAAAACGAATCTTCTTGCCTGCTAATTCGATCAGGCGGGAACGGATGGTGACGATATCCCCGGCATGCAATTCGCGCAGATATTTGGTTTTCTGTTCGACGGCGGCCATGCCGCGCCCGTTTTCGCGCAGAAATTTAGGCGTTATGCCGAGCGCGGCAAACAGATTCCACGTCGCCTCGTCGAATTTGCCGGTGTAATACATCACGTTCATATGACCGACGTGATCGCAATGCCATGGGTAAACCGCGCCCCGGTAGGTCAGCGGCAATTCGCTCATTGCGCCGCTTCCTTTGCCGAAAGCAGCTTCACACTTTCGGATTCCAGTTTGTCGAGTTCGCTGACGATTGCGGCAATGTCGGCCTGCTGCTGCGACAGCACCGCCTGACGCTCACGAATTTTCGCCAGGAACAGCTTCAGCTGGGCGACCTCGCTGGGATCGTCATCATAAAGGTCGATCATCTGGCGGATTTCACTTAAAGAAAAACCCAGTCGCTTGCCGCGCATGATCAGGCGCAGGCGGACCCTGTCGCGCGGACTGTAAACGCGGCGCTGGCCCTGCCGCTCGGGGCTGAGCAGGCCTTTGTCTTCATAAAAACGAATCGTCCGGGTGGTGACGTTGAATTCTCGCGCCAACTCGGCTATGCCATAGCTATTAATCATCGATAAATGCTACTTGACGTTTACGTAAAGGTAAACCGTTTTCATAGCATAATGGAGAACTCGACATGCTGGCATTGATGGGCGCGATGGAAGAAGAAGTGACGCTTCTTCGCGACGAGATGACAATTTCGGACGAGGCAGTTCATGCCGGTATCAGCGTTTACAGGGGAACGTTCCAGGGCGTCCCAATGGCCCTTGCCCAGTGCGGCATCGGCAAGGTCAACGCCACCATTTGCACGCAAATGCTGATCGATCTCTACAAGCCCGACAACCTTGTCTTTAGCGGCGTCGCCGGTGGCCTGCTGCCCAACATGCGGGTCGGCGACCTTGTCATCGCCAGCCATTTAATCCAGTACGACATGGACCTGACCGCCTTCGGCCGCAGGCATGGCGAGGTTCCTGGACAGGACCGCATGGTCGAATCCGACCCAAGGCTGGTGCAAAAGGCCACGGACGCCTTCGACAGCGCTTTTGAGAACGATGATAACACCCCCAACCTGATGCTCGGCACCGTCGTATCGGGCGACCGTTTTATCTCCGACGTCAAAACCCTGCGCTGGTTACAGCGGGAATTCGCCGCCCTGGCGACCGAAATGGAAGGTGCCGCCGTCGGCTACACCTGTCGCCTGAACGGCTTGCCCTTCGTCGTCGTGCGCGGTCTTTCGGACACCGCCGGGGAAAGCGCCTCAGATGATTTCGAGACCAACCTGCACGTCGTCTGCCGCAATTCCTACCTGTTGATGGAACACCTGATCCCACTTTTGCGCTAGAGCACATCCTGCTTGACTAGTGTGCCGGTTAGATTATTTTGCCAGTCATGCCGATTGACAGACTCATCGCGGGCTTCAAGTCCTTCCGGGAAAGCTATTACGACAAGCAGCCGGAATTTTACCGCTCCCTGATCGAAAAGGGACAGCGCCCCGAGGTCATGGTCATCGCCTGCTCCGACAGCCGGGTGAACCCTTCGATCATCGCCAAGGCCGAACCCGGTGAATTATTCATCGTCCGCAACGTCGCCAATCTGGTGCCCCCTTACGAGCCCGACGGCCACTATCACGGCACCAGTGCCGCCGTTGAGTTCGCGGTTCGGGACCTGGGCGTCAAGCATATCATCGTACTCGGCCATTCCCATTGCGGCGGCATCCAGTGTCTCTGTGACGGCCATCAAGACGCCGACAACCGGGAATTCATCAATGGCTGGATTTCTATCGTCGAAAATGCCCGTGACGACAGCCTCGAAGGCGACGCCCAATTGCGCCATGTCGAACGCCAGGCGGTCAAAATCTCACTGAATAATCTGCTCTCCTTCCCCTGGATCAAAAGCCGGGTTGAAGATCGCACACTGCAGTTGCATGGTTGGTGGTTCGACCTTGAAGCCGGGGCGCTTTTGGGCCACCAATCCGGCGAAGACTGGAAAACACTAACCTGATTTAAAGCCCGCGAAAGCAGTTGTAAGGGCTTCGCTTTGCCTGTAATGTTCCTGCTATGTTCTTGCCTGACGAAAAACATGGTGTTCCCCGCCCGCCGCTGTACGCCAGCGCCGTGGCCGCCGGGTTCCCCTCGCCCGCCGATGATTTCATCGAGGGGGCGCTCGACCTCAACGAACACCTGATCGCCCACCCGGCGGCGACCTTTATGGTCCGTGTCGAGGGCTCGTCGATGACCGGGGCCGGGATCTTTTCCGGCGACCTTTTGATCGTCGATCGTTCGCTGGAAAGCCGCTCGGGCCATATCGTCGTCGCCGTCGTCGGTGGCGAGATGACGGTCAAGCGGCTGATCAAGGCCGGGACGGGGTGGCTGCTTAAGGCCGAACACCCCGACTACCCGCCGACCCTGCTTGGGGCCGATAACGAATGCTCTATCTGGGGTGTCGTCACCGGCTCCGTACGGCGTTTCGAGAAACCCTGAAACCATGAAACAGATGTTCGCGCTGGTTGATTGCAACAATTTCTTCGTTTCCTGCGAACGGGTCTTCGCGCCCCACCTGGAAGGCCGCCCGGTGGTCGTGCTGTCCAACAACGACGGCTGCATCATTGCCCGCTCCAACGAGGCCAAGGCCCTCGGCATCGCCATGGGCGAGCCGTTGTTCAAGGCGCGCGGTGAAATCCGCCGTCACAATATCCAGGTCTATTCCTCCAACTACCCACTGTACGGCGACATGTCGGCCCGCGTGATGAGCGCCCTTGAGGCCTTCACCCCCGATATCGAACTTTATTCCATCGACGAGGCGTTCCTCAACCTGGCCGGCTTTGAGGAACGCGGGCTGGAGGCTTATGGTCGGGATATCCGCGCCGCCGTCAAGCGCTGGACCGGCATTCCGGTATCCGTCGGCATCGCCGAGACCAAGACCCTGGCCAAGATCGCCGGTCACGTCGCCAAGAAATCGCCGGCGGCCAACGGCGTTTTCAGCATCAACGACGAAGCCACCCGG
>CBFDEA010000089.1:0-6889 GCA_965603695.1 uncultured Rhodospirillaceae bacterium
CACCCGGCGGCGGGTGCTCGGCGAAATCCCGGTCGGCGAAATCTGGGGCATCGGGCGGCGCTGGGCGAAAATGCTTAACACCTACGCGATCGAAAGCGCCCTGGATTTCCACGACAGCCCCGAACCCTGGGTCCGCCGGCGCATGGGTGTCACCGGCGCGCGCACGCTTTTGGAACTGCGCGGCACCGCCTGCCTGGACCTGGAAAACCAAACCCCGGACAAACAAACCATCCGCGTCTCGCGCTCTTTCGCCAAACCCGTCGAAAGCCGCACGGTGATGCGCGAAAGCGTCGCCGCCTTCGCCGCCCGGGCAGCCGAAAAATTGCGCCGTGGCGGAATGGTCTGCGCGGCTGTCACCGTCTTCGCCGGGACCAACCGTTTCGGCCCCGGCGATGACTTTTACCGGGGCACCGCCGCCAGCGCCCCCGCCGCCCCGACCAATCACACCGCGACGATCACCAGCGCCGCCATGACCGCCTTCGAAAGGGTTTACCGGCCGGGGCTGCACTTCAAGAACGCCGGGGTGATGCTGTTAGGGCTGGCCCGGGCTGAAGACGCCCAAGGCAACCTGTTCGCGCCGCCCGAACCGGCCAACGACGCCCGCGCCCAGGCCCTGATGACGGCTTTCGACGCCATCAACGCCCGCATCGGCCGTGGCGCCGTGCGCTACGGTGCGACAGGCGTTGCCCTGCGCGGCAAGCACGGAGTCTACACCGTGCAAAACCGGCGTTCGCCCAGCTACACCACCAATTGGGCGGAACTACCCATCGTCCGGGCCTAAACCAGAAACCAGGCGGCGAGGCCGAGGAAGGCGGCGAAGCCGACGACGTCGGTGATCGTCGTCAGGAAGACGCTGGAGGCCACCGCCGGGTCGATGCCGTTGCGCTCCAAGACCAGCGGGATCGTCGTTCCGGCCAATCCGGCGACGACCATATTGATAATCATCGCCAGCGCGATAACCAGTCCCAGGGCCTGGGAATCGAACCAGAACCAGGCGACAAATCCCGTCAGGACGGCGAAGACGACGCCGTTTATGGAGCCGACCAGCGCTTCCTTACCGACCACGCGCATGGCATTGGTCGCCGTCAAATCCTTCATCGCCAAGGCCCGCACGGTGACCGTCAGCGTCTGCGTTCCGGCGTTTCCACCCATCGAGGCGACAATCGGCATGAGCACGGCCAGGGCGACGATCTGCTCGATGGTGGCCTCGAAAAAGCCGATGATGACGGAGGCCAGGATGGCCGTTCCGAGATTGAGCAGAAGCCACGAAAAACGCGCCCGTGTGGTGTCGCCGACGGCTTCATACAGATCGTCTTCGCGAACACCGCCCAGGCGCATGATATCTTCTTCGTGCTCTTCGTGGATAACGTCGACGATATCATCGACGGTGATCACCCCGACCAGTCGGCCATCGCCATCGACCACCGGGGCGGAAACTAGGTCGCGCTGGCTGAACAAGTAGGCGACGTCTTCCTGATCGTCGGTGACCTGAACCAGCCGCATCTCGCTGCTGATAATAGCGGTGATGGCGACCGGGCGGCGACTCCTGAGCAAGCGACTGAGGGCGACGGAACCGACCGGCTTGTGGGACGGATCGACGACGAAAATATCATAAAAAAGATCGGGCAGAGAACCAGGCTCGCCGCTGATTTCCTCGTCATCGGCTTGTTGACGCAGGAAGTCGATGGTCTCGCCGACGCTCCAGAATTCCGGCACCGTCATCACTTCGCGCTGCATCAAACGCCCGGCGCTGTCTTCGGGGTAGGCCAGGCCTTCTTCGATCAGCGAGCGCTCACCGGCGGGAATGGTATCGAGAACCTGTTGCTGTTCGTGTTCTTCGAGTTCCTCGATAACCTGAACGGCGTCGTCGGTGTCCATATCGGAGACGGCGCTGGCGACGTAGGCAACGCCGAGCTTCTCGACCAGGGCATCACGAACGCTTTCATCGAGTTCGACGAACACGTCCGGATCGAGGACCCCCTGAAAGGCTTCGATCAGGGTATCGCGCCCTTCCGCATCAAGATGTTCGAGAAGATCGGCGACATCGGCGTAATGAAGCTGGGTGGCCAGCTCGCGGATGCGCTCAAGATCGCCGACTTCGATGGCGCGGACGATTTCCTGCTCGATACCGCTTTCCAGATCGAGGACGGCGTCTTCGGCGGCGCTGCTATCGCCTTTATCGTCTGCCGCTGTGGTCATCGCCACCGCCCCTTTGTGATTTAGAAAAGTCGCATCAAACTACTGAACTGGGGGAAGGCCGTCAAATACCGTTAAGCGGGATTTTCAGGTAGCTTATGCCATTATCATCGGGCGGCGGCATGTTACCGGCGCGCATGTTGACCTGCACCGCAGGCAGCAGCAGCAGCGGCGTTGCAAGGCCCGCGTCGCGGTCCTCACGCAAGGCCACGAAGTCTGCAACCGAGACGCCATCGGCTATATGGATATTATCACGGGCCTGTTCGCTGACGCTTGATTGCCAGGCAAAATCCCGGCCCTCGGCACCATAATCATGACAGGTGAAAAGCCGGGTCTCGCCGGGCAATTCGAGAATGCGCCGGATTGAGGCATAAAGCTGAGCCGCGTCGCCACCGGGGAAATCACAGCGCGCGGTGCCGTAATCGGGCATGAACAGGGTATCGCCGACGAAGGCGGCATCGCCAAAAACATAGGTCGCACAGGCCGGCGTATGGCCGGGAGTGTGCATGACCCGGCCCGCCATATTGCCAAGCGGGATCGCCTCGCCCTCGGCCAGCAGGATATCGAATTGCGAGCCATCGGCAATAAAGTCATCACCCGCGTTGAACAGTTTCTTGAAGGTTTGCTGAACCTGGGACACCTGGTTGCTAACGGCGATTTTTGCACCAAGCTTCTGGCGCAGATAAACAGCGGCGCTTAAGTGATCGGCATGGATGTGCGTTTCCAATATCCATTCGACCGACAACCCCTGCTCATGCACGTAGGCTATCAAAGCGTCGGCACTGGCGGTTTGCGTGCGTCCGGATTTCGGATCGTAATCAAGCACCGGATCAATCAGCGCCGCAAAGTCGGTCTCGGGATCGGAAACCACGTAGCTGACGGTGAAGGTCGACGGGTCGAAAAAGGCTTTGACGTCAGGGTTCATGGAATTTTCCTAAATTAAATCTGGACCAGCGCTTGAATACTCATTAGGTAATCCTAATATATAGCCATTCAAGACCCTTTTAAGGAGACGACGAAAAAATGAGCATCAAGGAAATTGATCCGGTCACCCTGAAACAGTGGATGGTTGAAGGCAAGGCAATCCTGGTCGATGTGCGCGAGGCCTCCGAACATGGCCATGGCCGCATCGCCGCGGGCCACCACATGCCGCTGTCCAACTTCAACCCGGCAGGCTTGCCCGATCACGCTGATATGATCGTCGTCTATTACTGCGCCAGTGGCGGTCGCACCGGCATGTACGGCCCCAACTTGCACGCCGCAACCCCGGCGGCCAGCGCGGTTTATCACTTAAGCGGCGGCATCGGTGCCTGGAAAAGCGCCGGCCACGACGTTCACTAAAAAAGGCTGTGGTAAGTACCGCGCCAATGCTTTAAGACACCGCCCATGAGCCAAGAGAATCCCCAACAATTAGCCGACCAGTTGATCGAAGAGCACGGCCTTGACGGCGCCATCCAGGTGGCAATGAAAAGCACCGCCGCGGCCCCCGACAACTACACCTTAAGCGTCTGGCGTGAAGTAAAACTAATCCTCAACGACCGCCGGGATCTGCTGAAGTCGGCTTGAGGGTGCGGTCGTCACTCCCGCTTTTAGCGTCATCCCCCTCTCGCCCCCTCGTCGTCATTCCCGCGCCCAACAATTACAACAATTGCACCCAACGCATTTCGAAAGATTGCAACAACACCGAAGGCTTCTGGCTGAACGGCATGTTATCCAGCTGTTTCGCTAATCAGGCCTCTGTCGGGGTCGGAACGTGCATCAAACAGTCGTGGCGACAAGTGAATTGACAATTTTCGCCTCCTTTTTTACATGAACTTCCTGTACTTACTTGACCGTGGTCAATGATCAAGGCTTGTCGTGTATTCAAGCTTACACGTGAAGTTGGTTTAAAAGGATCATCAGAAGTCCAGCCAGCGAGAAATTTCATTTATTCGGCAGGGAGGCTAAAAAAAATGTCCTACCTTCGCTTTGCCCATTTATCAGGCACATTACTGTTTGTGCTTTTTTGTTCAAACGCGCCTGTGACTGACGCCAGCGCAGATACCCTGAAATTGTCGGCCACGGCCTTGGCTGATACCAAATCCGGCGATGCAAAGGAGGGCCGCAAGGTCTTCATCCATCGCAAAAAAGGAAACTGCCTGGCCTGTCATGTGGTCAAGGAGCTGGATCATATTCTGTTTCATGGCGAGGTCGGCCCGCCGCTGGACGGGGTTGGAACAAATTTGAGCGAACCTGAAATTCGCCTTCAGCTAATTGATCCACAGGTTAATAATCCGGATTCCATCATGCCTGCTTATTACCGGATCACGGGCCTGAACCGGGTCCTCGCAAAATATAAGGACAAGCCTATTTTATCGGCCCAGGAAATCGAAGATGTCGTCGCCTATTTGAAAACACTGAAGGACAAATGAAAAATCACCTCAGCTGACGGGAGCCACGTTTTATGCGAGCGATTATAACAAAAACCGCCACCCTGGTTTCGGTCGCTATGTTGTTGACCATCTCGCCAGCCGGGGCTGACGAAGAGGAAAACCTTAAATCCGGTTATGCCTACGCAGCCCCTGCGACCCAGGGCCTGCAGGATGACGATTTTGCAAACCCGGCCCTGCTTTTGCTGGAAGATGCCGAAGTGGCGTGGTCAGAAATTGATGGCACTGAAGGCAAATCGTGCGCCTCGTGTCACCCGGACCCGGCGACCCAGATGAAGGGTGTCGGCAATGCTTACCCAAAATATGATGAGGTGTTGAAAAAGCCGATTACCCTTTTGCAAAAAATCAACCGCGAGCGCCAGGAAAAAATGGGGGCCAAAAAATGGAGTTGGGAATCAAAATACCTGCTCGGTATTTCGGCCTATATCATGATGCAATCCAGGGGCATGGAATTCGCTGTTAAAATCGACGGCGAAATGGAGCCATTCTACAAGAAGGGCAAAAAACTGTATTATACCCGTACCGGACAGTTGGGCATGGCTTGCAAGCATTGCCATGTTGACTACGCCAATATCATGTTGCGCGGTAATTTACTCAGCAATGGCTTGGCCAACGGCTTTCCGACATACCGGTTAGGGGCGCAAAAGCTGGTGTCGCTGCACAAACGTTTCAGGGGATGTGAAAAAAGGCTGCGTGGCCAACCCTTCAAAGCGCAATCCGATGAATACACAAACCTTGAGCTTTTCCTGAAATGGCGTGGCAGAAAGATCCCGGTTGAAATGCCATCGGTCAGATTGTAGCGGCCGACCATTATCAATCAGGGCCGAGCGCAAATCCGCACCTTCGTCATTCGCGCGAAGGCGGGAATGACGGTGCGGGGTGGTCGCGACGCCCAAACAAAAACCCCACCCTGATTTCTCAAGGCGGGGTGTTTTGGTGCGGTCGAGAAGACTCGAACTTCCACTCTATTGCTAGAACAGCGACCTCAACGCTGCGCGTCTACCAGTTCCGCCACGACCGCATTGTTTTTGTGGCTGGGCCCCCTGACTTGAGGTATTAGCTCAGGGGATTGTCGTTTCCTGATGCGGGGAATAGCAAATACTCGGGCACCAATCAAGCACCACGATCAACAATTGACACTAATATTCGAATCTTGTGCTAAAGAACCTTATGGAATGGCTGATATCAGAGCGTCCGGTGGCTTACGAGACGGCCCTGGCATTGATGGAAAAGCGGGTTGGCGAGATCCGCCTCGGCACCGCGGCCGAGGCCGTTTGGCTGCTTGAGCACCCGCCCCTGTACACCGCCGGCACCAGCGCCGACCCGCTCGATCTGCTCGAGCCTGAGCGCTTCCCTGTTTTTAAGGCCGGGCGCGGCGGCCAGTACACCTATCATGGCCCCGGCCAGCGCGTCGCCTATGTCATGCTCGACTTAAAGAAACGCCGAAGCGATGTGCGCGCATACGTGCGTGACCTTGAACAATGGATCATCGAGACCCTCAGCCGCCTCGGCGTCAGCGGTGAGCGCCGCGACGGGCGCATCGGCATCTGGGTCACCCGCGCGGGTGGCCGCGAGGACAAGATCGCGGCGCTTGGCGTGCGGGTCCGCCGCTGGGTCTCTTTTCACGGCATCGCCATCAACGTCAGCCCCGACTTAAGCCACTTCGAAGGCATCGTCCCCTGCGGCATCGCGGGCCACGGGGTGACCTCGCTGGCCGATCTGGGCATCGCCGCAAGCATGGCCGATGTCGATGCCCATCTGCGGAATGCCTTCGCCGCCGTTTTCGATACCGCCGTTCCCGTCCCACAAGGATTTGAAACCTGATGAGCCGCAAAAGAATTCTGATCATCGACAACCCGACGTCCGGTCGCCGCAGCGCCAATGTTTTGGGCCGGGTGGTCGAGGAACTCGTCGGCCTTGGTGTGCGCGTCGATATCCGGGTCACCGAAGGCCCCGGCCATGCCACACAACTTGCCGCGGCGGTACCGCCGGACAGCCAGGATTGCATCGTCGCCGCCGGTGGCGACGGCACCGTCAATGAGGTCATAAACGGCCTCGCCCGCTTATCCGAGGCGCTGCCCCTGGGCGTTATCCCCCTTGGCACCGCCAACGTCTTGGCCCATGAGTTAGCCTTGCCCAAAAAGCCCGCCGCCATCGCCGGGGTTTTGTGTGAAGGGCCGCTGCGGACGCTTTATCCCGGCATCATTGAAAGCGAAGACCAGCCACGCCGCCTGTTCGCCCAGATGGCCGGGGTCGGCATGGAC
>CBFDEA010000090.1:0-6876 GCA_965603695.1 uncultured Rhodospirillaceae bacterium
CCCGCACGTATACCCTGCCCGATGCAAAAGCACCGGTCATCATATTGGTCGCCGGTCCGGCCGCCGATATTCAAAAGGCGACGCGTGGCTTTGCCGGAATTCTCGCTATCGCCCTGTCGGTATTGGGGTTGGGCCTGATTGCCGCGGCATTTTTCCAAGTGCGCTTTGGCATTAAACCACTCATTCAGATGCGCGAGGAACTGGCCCAGGTGCGGGCTGGCCGGGCGACCCGTATGGTCGGTCCCTTCGCCGCCGAAATTGAGCCGCTGGCCGACGAAGTCAACGCTCTGCTCGATCATAATTCGGAAATTCTGGAGCGCGCCCGTACCTCGGCAGGTAACTTGGCGCATGCATTAAAAACGCCGCTGGCCGTTTTGTTGAACGAGGCCAATCACATAGAAGGTGGGGTCGCCGATATTATTCGCCACGAGGCGGCGACAATGAACGACCAGATTAGCCGACACCTGTCAAAAGCGAGGGCGGCTGGATCGCGGGATGTCCTTGGCGTTCGCGCCGATCTTGGCGAGACGACCTCGGCCTTGCAGCGCACCCTGGCGCGCATTCATGAAGACAAGAATTTAGAGGTAACGGTCCATGGCTTGGAGGGCCTGTCCTTCCAGGGCGAACGTCAGGACCTGGAGGAAATGCTCGGCAATCTGATGGACAACGCTTGCAAATGGGCGAACACGCGGGTTCGGATTGAAGGCCGCAAGGAAGGTCAGTGGCTGTTGTTGAGTGTTGAAGACGATGGCCCCGGCAGTCCTGAAAACGCCCTGTCCGATGTTATCGACAGGGGCCGCAGGCTGGATGAGACGACACCGGGAAGTGGTCTCGGTCTGTCTATCGTTCGCGATGTCGCCGAACTCTACGAAGGCAAACTCGATCTGGCTCTCTCGCCGCTCGGCGGGCTGGCGGCAAGGTTGAAACTCCCCGCCGGTTGATCCCACCCCTAGGGGTGTTGCATTGGCGGGCCGCAATGAGGATAACTCATCAGCGGTTATTTTATTAAAGGGGAATTTTCAGCCATGTCACAGTTCAAGACCATTGACGACCTTGATGTTGCGGGCAAGCGCGTCCTTGTGCGTTGCGATTTAAACGTGCCCATGCAGGACGGTCGGGTCACCGACAGCACGCGCATTGACCGCACCGTGCCGACTTTGAATGAACTCTCGAACAAAGGTGCCAAGGTCATCGTGATCTCTCATTTCGGGCGTCCGAAAGGCCAGGTCGTTCCTGAAATGTCGCTGGCCCCGGTCGCCAAAGCCTTGGCGCAATCATGCGGCTTGCCCGTCACCTTTGCCACAGACACGCTCGGTGAGCACGCCGAATTGACCATTGCCGCCATGCAGGACGGCGATATCGTGATGCTGGAAAACCTGCGTTTCCACGCCGGTGAGGAGGCCAACGACAAAGACTTCACCGTCAAGCTGTCACACCTGGGCGATCTTTATGTCAGCGACGCATTCTCGTGTTCGCACCGGGCCCACGCTTCGACGGAAGGGCTGGCGCATCTGTTGCCGTCCGCCGCCGGTCGCTTGATGCAGGTCGAGGTGGAATCCCTGGCCAGGGCGCTGGAAAATCCCACGCCACCCGTCGCCGCAGTTGTCGGTGGGGCCAAGGTCTCGACGAAAATGGAAGTGCTGGGCAATCTGTCGCAAAAAGTCGATGTTTTGATTATCGGCGGCGGCATGGCCAATACCTTTTTGTTTGCTCAAGGTATCGATGTTGGAAATTCCTTGTGTGAAAAGGATATGGCGGGTGCGGCGCGGGATATTCTCCTGAAAGCCGAAAGTGCCGGTTGCGATATCGTCCTTCCCATAGACGCCGTCGTTGCCCGTGAATTCAAAGCCGGGGCGGCCAGCCAAACCGTGGCCCTGGATCAAATCCCGGCAGATGCGATGATGTTGGATGTGGGACCCGCGTCTATCGCTGCGGTGACGGCAAAGTTGGAACGGTGTAAGACCTTGGTCTGGAACGGCCCCTTCGGCGCTTTCGAAATTCCGCCCTTTGACGCTGGTACAAATGGTGTCGCTCAGGCGGCGGCACGCCTGACCCGCGAAGGTAAACTGGTCAGCGTCGCCGGTGGCGGCGACACGGTTGCGGCACTGGCTCACGCCGGGGTCAGCAACGATTTCTCGTATATTTCAACGGCCGGCGGGGCTTTCCTGGAATGGATGGAAGGCAAGAAACTTCCCGGTGTCGAGGTTTTAAGGAAGTAAATCTTCCTCGCTGGGTTCTTCGCCTGGAACATTGGTAATCTGCACCTGCATTTTGTCGACTAATTGGTCGAGCATGGCCCGTAGATTTTCCGATTGTTGAAGCAGGTCGGTGGTGACTTCGAGCGCCTCCGTCGAAGACAGGCGGGCAATGTCGAGGGCCACTTCCCTGGAATCCTTAATCAGGTTACCGATATCGCGAATGGCCCAGTTGACCTGACCGGCGGCCGAGCGAATGGCGTCGAAGCGGCGGGCGATGTGCTCGGGATTCAACGATCCGCCTGTAAATTGTTCGCCACTGAGGACAACCAGGTTGGTATCGGGGCTTTGTGGCGGTGCGTTTACCACCAGCATATCGGACTGTTCAGCGATCACCGCGATCAGATTTTCGACGGCACCGATTTTGCCAGCCGCGTCGGACAGGTTGCGAATCAGGGTGCCGGTTCGTTCGGCTTCGTCGGCGGCGGCGGTGACGTTTTGGGAAGACTTGGCGACCTGCCGGCTGATTGAAGAAATACTGTCGATGGACATCTCGGCAGGACTTTCGGCGGCAACGACAGGCGCCGCACTCTTTTCAAGGTCCTGTTTCTCGCCGATAGTGTCGGCGGTGGCGTCGATGATTTTACGCAGCAAGGCGACTTCGGCGAGCGCCTCCTTGCCTTTGTCGGCTTCCGCCTTCATGGACTGCAGATCCCGGCGCAACCATTCCGCCTCAGTACTGGCGGCGCGTCCGCGTTCTGCTTCGGCCCTGGCTTTCTCCATGTTGTCGCCAAGCGTGCTTGCTTGCACGAGGCTTTCTTTCAGGGTCCAGAAGGCGCGCGCAATGTCACCGGTTTCGTCTTCGTTGGCGAGTCCCCAAACGACGATGTCGGTGTTGCCACGGGTTAGATTCCTTGCCGCTTCGGCGGCGGCGATAACAGGCCCCGATATGGAGCGCATCATGATCAATCCGAACAACAGTATCAGCATGATCGATCCTGCGACGCCGGCACCGATCAGGTTGCGGAAACGTTGAACGACAGATAAGCGCTTGCTTTGCGCATCGGCAAAATTATTTCCGGCATAATCACCGATGGCGGCGATACTGGGGGCCATGTAGGAAACGATTTCATCGAGACGTTCATGGCTATTATTGGCAACCAGTCTGACCTTGGCGTAGGCGATCAGCGTAGCGCTAAAATTGTCGATACCGCGCCGTAAGGCGTTCTTGGTTTCAAGGGCGATGGGAATAGACGACAGCAGTCGCGAGAATTCTTTTTGCGGGCCTTCAATAACAACCAGGTCCTTGCCCGATCCGCTTTCGACAAACGCCGTCGTCGCGGCCCGGATCGCCGTCATTGTCTCATTGATACTTAAAGAATTAACCGTGGTGAGAGTCTTGCCGATGTCGCCAATGGCACGGCGCATATTGGTCTCAAGGTCGATCAAGTCGGGCCCCGGGCTGGTGTCTTGTTGCGTGGATTTCTGATACTGCTCGCCATACAGAGCCACCGCCTCGCGAAGGGTCGAGATGTGGTCGCTAATTTGGCCGGCGTCCGGGCGCCGGTAAAGTTCATCGAGTTTTTGACCGAGGGCAGCGGCAAGGGCAACGTGCTCCTGAATGGCGGCGCGGGCGGCGTCGGTGGACCTTTTTGACAGTTCGCCCTGCTCGGCCCGGATGCGCCAGACGTCGCGTTCGATAGAGGTGGCAAAAGCCCTCAGACTCGTGGCCTGACTTAATCTTAAATCAACCGCGTGTAGTTCTTTGTCGGCGTAGCGCAGTGCAAATGCACCGCCAACCAACACCACAATCCCCAGTATGACAAACAGGGACGCGCGTGTGGCAAGGCCGATGCCACCCATAAATGAGCGGTCCTGAAATTCGTTCGATTGGGGCCGGGATTCCCCTCGTGTATTCTCGCCCGACTGTGGCTCAACAGCCATCATATTCTCCCGCCGTGTCTTAAGGCTTTTGTCTAACGGACTATTATATAACAGAATCAGCGGTTTGCCGTCAAAATTAAAGAATCTGCCGGAAGTCGCCCCTGGCTATCGGGGAGGGAGATGACATTCTGATTCCCATGCCCCTTTATTTATGTCATACTTTTGGCTCGTAGCAGAATGTTACGAGTTCAACCGAATGTTGGACAATGGCATAGAAGTGGCAAAAGGAGGTCAGAATGACAGTCATACCGGCTGCGCCGCCGGTAAACTTTAATCTTGCTGTGGAGACCCTTAAGCGGACTCTCAGGCAAGATAAAGATGCGGCGACAGTCCTATCCCAAGCGCAAGCACCCCCGACGCAAACGGGGCATAATGTTGACGTATCGGCCGTAAGTTCGGATTCGAACTTGGGTCAGCATGTCAACACGGACGCCTAGAGGCTTGACCACCTCATAAGAGGTAAAAAAAGTCTCTGGTTTCTTGATCCCTGAAGGACCGCAGGTTCTTTGGCCATGCGGCTTCGCCTGTTTCATGACAAGGTGAAGCGATGGCTAAGGGGTTTGCGGTCCAAGGTGGGGTGTTTCTCTCAATTTATCTTCCGACGCGGCGTCGGACCCATTGTTGCGCCTGTATTTTTGGTCGATACACAGATTCTCTTTGGCGTTATAGATTCCGTTAACCATTTGCGTTCATGGTAGGGACCATGAGCCAGATATCGAACATATCGCCACGTACTATTGCGCTGACCAACGACCGCCCACGCGGTTACGGCAGTGCAGAACAGGTCAGGAATCGCGCCGCCGTCAGCAATCCGAACGAGACCCCGCACGAACGCCGGGCACTGAACCGTCTTGGCAAGGTGATGGAAAATGTCAACACCCCGAACGCCGATGTGCCGCGGGGATATTACCTGGACATCAGAGTCTAAGTCCCCCTTCGAGCGACCCGCGTGGCGCCATTTTGTGGCGCTATTTTAATTTCCCTCTGTTTACTGATAGAGTGATATGGATTGAGGGAAATAGGGGTTGGCTATCTGTAATTGGGCAAGTGATCCGGCGGGGAGGACACCAAGGCATGAAATTTAAAAATATTGTCTGCATAGTGGCGATCGCTCTGTTTGCGGTGCTTTCTGTGGGCACAATTGAGGCAGGCGAAACCAAGACCAAAATTCTTAAATACGACGCTCAAGGCAGGGTCATCGGCTATCAGGAAAGCGAAGTCGAGGGCAAGGCAAAAGCCCAGAGTGGTGCCAAGGCCTCTGGCGGCGGGAAAATATTCAATCCGGAAACCAGTTTCGAGAAGGGCGAGGTGATCGTCATCAATCCGCCGGCCAGCTTTACTTCCGGCATTCGCTCCATGGGCTATCAGGTCATTGAAACGGTCAAGATTTCCGGCCTTAATATGGTCGTTCAGCGTCTGCGCATTCCAGCAGGTTATAGTGTGCCAAAGGCTATCCGCCAGTTGCGCGGCCGTTTCCCGGGCGTTGAAGTCGATGCCAATCACCAATTTGATCCATCGGCTGGTGTCGAATTCCCGAAAAAAATAGCGCGCGCCCTGATCCGCTGGACCAAGGCCCCGGCAAACTGTGGCAAAGGGGTCAGGATCGGCATGATCGACGCCGGCGTCGACGTCACGCACCCGGCCCTCAAAGGGCAGAAAGTCATTTACCGCTCGTTCCATAAGCCGGGCCGCAAGGAAGGGCCGAAGGATCATGGCACGGCAGTCGCCGCCATCATGGTCGGGACACCGGAGTGGGGTGGATTGTTGCCGGGGGCCGAGCTACGCGCCGCCAACATGTTCGAGTACAACGAGGAAGGTCGTAAAGTCGGTAACGCTATCGGCCTGCTGAAAGCGGCGAACTGGCTGATCCAAGAGAAGGTGCACATTATAAATCTTAGCGTTGCGGGGGCCGACAATAAGGTTCTGCGACGAATTTTCGAGAAGGCACTGCAACAGAAAATGGTATTGGTCGCCGCCGGTGGCAACTGGGGACGTTCTGACAAGCCGGCTTTTCCGGCGGCCTACAAAGGCGTCGTCGCGGTAACGGCGATCAGCGACCAGGGCTTGATTTATTCCAAAGCCAATACCGGCAAGTATATTGATTTTGCCGCCCCCGGCGTCAAAGTCTATACGGCGGCCCCCGGTGGTGGCGGTCGTCTGCAAAGCGGCACCTCGTTCGCGACGCCCTTCATCACCGCCCTGATGGGCCTGGAAATCGCCAAAGGCAATGCCAAGACGGTTTCTGCACTGGACGCGCTGTTAAAAAAGAACGTCAAGGACCTGGGCCTGCCCGGTCGCGATGACATCTTCGGCTGGGGCTTCGCCCGTCGCAAACCGAATTGCTGATTAAATCTAGGAAAGACCCATAAGGGAGCGGGCGAAGGCGCGGGCCTCGAACGGGCGCATGTCCTCGACACCCTCGCCGACGCCAATGGCGTTGACGGGCAAGCCGAATTTTTCGGCCAGGGCGACGACGACACCGCCGCGCGCCGTGCCGTCCAATTTGGTCATCATCAGGCCGCTGACGTCGACCAGACTCTTAAATACTTCGACCTGGGAATGGGCGTTCTGGCCGACGGTAGCGTCGAGAACCAGCAGGCAGTCGTGCGGTGCGCGCTCATCGAGTTTGCGGATGACGCGGATGATTTTTTCAAGCTCGGCCATCAGGTCGGCCTTGTTTTGCAGGCGCCCGGCAGTGTCGATCAGCAAGACATCGATGCCATCGTGTTTGGCCTGG
>CBFDEA010000091.1:0-6874 GCA_965603695.1 uncultured Rhodospirillaceae bacterium
TTCGGCGTCGATCCGGCATTGTTCGTCATAGGCTTCGACGATGTCGGGATCAACCCCGGACCAGTCGACGACCGCTTCCGTCGTCCGACCGTTGCAGCGGTAGCAGGTCACGTCATAGGACCCGCCGAAATAATCTTCGGCGAAATCTGGATCGTCGTGAAATTCGTCGGCGCTAATACCGCCCGCGTCGATCGACGGGTTAACGTGCTTTCCTTCCCCGTTGCAAACCGAGCAAACCGCCCACGTCGTCGGAAGTTCGATCACGCGATCGGCTTCGCCTTCGTCGACCCCGTAAATCGTCACGGTTTTCGCTGGCGCGGCTTGGGTCCTGCGGTCGCGGGAATAATTCAGATTTTCAATATATCGATTCATTATTCGCCCCCCCGCATAGTTGACGCGATGACTGTATGCGCGTCCTTTTCTTCGATCCCGAAAACCAAGTCATTCAGTTCCATCGCGTAATCCATCGCTTGACCGAAATCGTCGTTCGAATACCAGAAATCGGGGATCGGCCAGTATCCGCGATCGTGTTCCGTTGCGATTCCCATTCCGCCGACAACCGCGACAAAAACGGACCGCTTGAAATGACCGGAATATTTTTCCTTTATGGCGCTGATCTGGTCGTCGTTCAGCCGGGGCTGATCTTCGACCGTGATGGATTCGAGGGCGCGCGGGACCGAAATGTCGTCGTCCCCGATTAAGGTGATATCTTCAATTTCCAGATCGGTATTTTCGTTTCGTGTTTTCATGTTATTCCCCAAAGTATCCGATTTGATCAAGGCGGGCTTTTGCGGTCGCGGCTTCATTTTTCCCGCCGACGTTTAAAAGGACGTTGTCTTTTTTCCAGAATTTCGCGGCTTGAATCTGCTGAATCGCGGCGGCGGTCGGCTTATATTTTGCGGGCATTTGATAGACCTTGCCGTCGCGGATATAACTGATCCGGCGCAGTATCTTTTTGACTTCGTTCATCCGATGCCAGTCGTTCATCAATCCGCCGACGACCATTTCCAGATCGTTGTCGAGCATGGCGGGCTTGCCGGTTTTCGGGTCATTGAAACTGCATTCGTGCTTTTCCTTTCCTAGTTCCTTTTCGATCGCGTCAAGGCGTTTGCGCCATTTCGGGATATCTTCCTTTTTGCAGTTATTCAGCGGATAAACGTCATCGCATCCGCCGTGACCGTCGTTCGAAACATAGCCGAAGGGCTTCCCGTCGACGTATAGAGTCGCTTCGAAACAATGCGTTTCCTGCGATGCGAAGGCGGCGTATTTAACATTTTTGATTGTGATATTCATAGTTTCGTTTCCTGTTTTATTGATTAAAGTTTCCAGCGAATAGGGTAAACGCCCGCCGCATATTCGCAACGGTCGTCGTCGTTCCAGCCGCAAGCGACCGCCTTCGGATGGACGTTATAGGTTTCGCCGTCCATCCAAACATGGAGGTTTCCGTCCGGGTCGCGGGCGACGCGGGTTATTCCAGCGGCGTCGGCTTTGATTGCGCCGTTCGGATATCCGGTCCAATCCATAATCGGATCGGCGGGGGCGTCCAGCTTGTCGGCGCGACGCTTCGAAATGATTTCGATCGCATGTTCGGCGCGGCGAACCAGTTCGGCCTTATTGTGGCGCTGGTGGCGTTTGACGTGAATATTGTCAGCCTTCGACGGTTCGTCCATATTGAAAAGCGCCTGAACTATCACGCGGGCTAGATCGTTTTTCGTCCAGTTATTCAAATTTCCTAAATGACTCATAGCTTCGTTTCCTGTTTTGAATGATGCCTATCGGCTGAACATGCGTTCAACTTTGAAGGCGAAATATTGTTCCCGCGTCAATACCAATCTGGCGCAGGAATCAATTAATTTGTCGATGGTCGGGCGCATTAGTGGACGTGCTTTTCGATGTAACGAATCGCGATTTCCATCGCGGCCGCGTCGACCTTCCAAGCCGGTTCATAACCCATCAGATCGAGGCCATAACGACGATCACGTTCCAGCAGAGTTTCAGCATAATAGCGGCTTACGAATTGACCTTCGTCGTCGAAGCGGTCGTCGCCGTTGTCGCTTGAATAAGTCGCGTCGTAGAATTCGACCAGCGGGCGATCTTCGTCGTGAGTCAAGCAATTGTCGCGGCCGTAAACGTCGCCTTTGAAAAGAATTTTCACGTTAAATTCGCGGCCCTTGTCGTTGATAATTTTGATCATGTTTTTCATTTCCTGGTTTCCTTTTGTTTTGTTGTACTGTTTTAATTGTAGCGCGGCGCGCGACACTTTCCGGGGTTTCAGCTTAAACGGTAGTAAATTACCGACGAACGGTAGTTTGTGAATCGGGAAATTGTCGGGTCCAGGGCGACAGATTTCGTTTGAAACTTGTCGCGTTATTTGATACGGTCGAGATCAGAAACGACAACAACAATAGAGGTTCAAAAGCGAATGGGAAATTTAACCCTACGCGAAGCCCGAAAAAATTCTGGTTTAACGGGGAACCAGGTCGCCGCGATTGCGGGTTGCGATCGCGCTACACTTTATCGGATCGAAGACGGGGACAGTCAGCCCCGACGCGGAACCGCCAGGGCTCTATTTGCTTTGTATAAAGGGGCCGTCCCCCTGGCGACAATCTACGATCCAGAATTTTCCAACCAGGTCGCGGCGGCCTGACCGATTTCCCTGACCGGGTCGATTAACTTTTAACGCAGTAATCTCGTTTACTAAATCGCAGTCGTGAGGACTAGCGACGGCCCTGGTCAGGGCTTTTATTTGCAGGGGTAACAGATGGAAATAGAATCGTTTCGCGAATCATGCGGGGCTTGCGGGTCCCGGACGATTCATTTCGTCATCGATCCGCCGTTCGTTCAACGGCATTGCGCCCGATGCGGACGCGACAATTCGACGACCTGGGGGAATGCATTCCTGACCCTTCGGAACCCGGACGCCCGCGCCAAGCATTACAAAACCTTCAAGCCGCCCGAACCTTCGAACGTCAAACCGAAGGACTGGCGGCCATACGTCAAACCCTGGGACGAACTTTCCAGTTTCGAACGGTCGCTGCATTTCGGACCCGCCGCCCTTCACGAATGACAATCCTGCAGCGAATCCGCCGGACGCTATGCCGTCACGATCCGAAACTGGTATCGACTGAAATCACGGGCGCGACGATGCCCTGGGCGGGCGGTATTACCCGCGAATATCAGTTCAATTATCGCTGTCGTAAATGCGGGCAGCGTTCAAGCCTGGGCGGCTTTATCATCCCCGGCGATCGCCGATTGCACCCCGAAGCATACAACGCGCGGGGCTGGCCAATTGACGCCGACGGGAACAAACTTAAAATAGCTTTTTCAAAGGAAACGAAACGATGACAGACCAAAACGCACCCCCGGAAATTTACCTGGACGCCCGCGTCGCCAGATCGATCCCGTCCGAACCCGACGAACAGGGGACGCCCCTGGTCCGATATTTCAGCGCCGACCGCGTGAAAGAATTGGTCAGCATGGCGCGCGGCGGCCCGGAATTTTTTGTCCAGGTCGTCGTCGATCAAGCTGACAACCTGGTCGCGCTTTCGAACTATGGCCGTATATTCGCCCACGACCCGAACGGAATCTGGACCCCCGTCGACGTCCCTGACCTGGGGGCCGATCATGCGTAAATGGAAAGCTGAACACGATCCGCAAACGCGGGTTTTCCTTTACTTCCAGGAACACCCGAACAAATTTTTCAATGCCCGGCACGTCGCCAGCCAGGTCCGCGTCGCCCGGCGGAAAGTCCAGTTTATTATCGAATTCCTGGAAACCCTGGGGAAGCTGGAAGGCGTTCACACTGTGACGTCGAAATTTTGGGGTCGTCCGCAAACGCTTTATAGGTGCGTTCGCGGCGGGCCGATCCATGATTCGATTCCCCAGGCCGAAGCCTTCAAGGCCGACGGCCAGGTCATCGACGACGCGCCCGTCCAACTAGACATCGATGACGGGACCCGATGCTGGATTCCTGACGACCAACCTGTCGTCGGTTCGAAATGACGACGCGCGTCATTTTCCCGGAACCGGGCGAAACCCGGCTGCAGTATTTGGCCCGCGTCCTGATCGAATACATGGATTTTTTCGAACCCGGTTTGATTCATTACGACGCGGCGGACTGCGACGGCCAATGCTTGGCGGACGATATCCAAACCGCTGTCGAAAGCCTGCCCGACCTGGGCGAATTGAAAAAGGCGGTCGCGTTCTATGATTCATATCAGAACACGCCGAACCAGGAACCGCCCGACGTCGATAGCGACCCGTTTCAATATTTATTGAAGGCTGCGCGGAAGTTGGCCCGATGAAATTACCCGGCGATTTACCGTTGCGCGGGGTTATGTTTCTAGACGGCGCGAAAGGAATGGCGACCCAGGTTTATAAAAACGACGAATACGGGCTGACGGTTTGCAAGGGTCGGCCCGATCGGGACACGCCGTTCGCCCTGGTGATTTCAATGGCGGGCGTCGAAGGCAAGTTCGCAACCTTCGAAGAACTGAACGCGGCGATCGCCGACGTTGACCGGGATCAGCTTGACTATGTTCGGCAGCTTGAATCCGTGAACGCCCCGGCGGACGAAATCGAAGAAGCAAAAAAAGGGGGTCGCGATGGCGAACGGCAAACCTGACTATCGCGGATTCGCGGCGGCCATTCTGAAAGGCTGGCCCGAACCCTATGGCGACAACCTGGACGGATTCGAACTGCAGGAAACCGCGTTTCGTTTTGGCGTCCTGGTCGCCAACCAGCGGACGGTCCCCTGTTCCGAATATTGCGGCTGTGCGGAATACTGCGACCAGGGCGAAGTCGTGACGTGCTACACCATCGCGCCGGACCTGGCTGAATGAAAAAGCCGCCGAACCGTCGCTATTCGTGCCGGGACTGTAATCACGAATTTTATTCGCCGGGCTTCCGCGAAGTCCCGGACGCGGACGACCCAACGATCCCGCGCAACCTGCGCCCGCCAGGAATCCCGGTCGTCCTGACCTGTCCGAAATGCCAGTCAGCGAATATTCGGGGGCTAGCGAACCCCGATCCTTTCATGCCATTCACTGCCAAACGGAACAAATAGAGCCTAGAAAGTTGTCGCGTTAGGGGCTACAATCAGAGGGCTATTTTGCAAACGAAAAAAGGTATTACCAAATGAACGATAAATCTGCAGACCTGGCGGTCGTCGAACCCGGCCCCGTCATCGAGGTCGAAAAAATCCATCCGATCCAGGTTCGAAACGCCTTCGACCTGAGCCCGAAACAATTCGCGGCGGGCCTGGAACGCCAGGGCAAAAACCGGGACGCGCTAATGATCTGGATCAAGTCCGCAATGACCGAAGGCGTCGACTATGGAAAAATCCACGTCGTCAAGCGGGACAAATGTCCGAAGGGGAAATTTTGCGATAATCCGCATCATTTCAGCAAGGATTCATTATTCAAACCAGGGGCCGAAAAAATTGTCGGGATGATGGGATTCCGCGCGATCTGGCCGACCCTGGTCAATTACGAACAGGCCGCGATCGAGGGGAAGCAAATCAGCCAGGTCGCGCTGCGCTGTCAACTGGTCGACAAGTCCGGGAACGTCATTTCCGAAGGTTGGGGGGCGCGGACGCTGGCCCAGGATTCGAACGATCTGAATAAGTCCGTCAAGATGGCCAAAAAGTCCGGCCTGATCGACGCCGTCCTGAATGCTGGCGGCCTGTCGGAAGTGTTTACGCAAGACGTCGAAGACCTTCCGCCCGGTTCCCTGGGCGACGATCCGCCCTTCGATCCATACAACCAGGAACAGGTCCGGTTCGACGGGACCGAACAGATCGACCCGGCGAAGGCGTTCCCGTTCGGGAAGCATAAGGGCCAGCCCTGGGCCGACGTTCCGTTGGACTATCTGGAATGGGCGCTGGACAAAATGTCCAACCTGTCGCCCGAATGGCGGAAGCTGATCGAAAAGGCCGCCGCCGATAAATTCGTCGCGCCTGAAACGACACAACGATCGTTTGATGATAAGATCGAAGAACGGTTCGAAGAAGTCAGCGAAGAACAATTGAAGACCGAACGGATCGCGCGCGCTGAATCGCGTCCGCTGTCATATTATGCGGACCTGGTCGCGGCGGCGGCTGGAACGCTTGAACTTCAAAACGTCCAAAAGGACATCGAAGGATCGATCCACGAAAAGCCGCTGAAAGCATTTTTAAACGAACGATTGAACCATTTTTTAAACTGGCAACCTGCAGGGGATACCAATGTCGACTGATATAAATATCAATACGGAAATAGCAAAATCCGAACTTCGCCCGATCGCGATCGATATCGCGACGTTTAACGATTCACTGGAATCGATCGAAATCGAAACCGAAGAAGACCAGGGGAAAGTCGCGAACCTGGTGAAATTTATGAACGGGTCCCGGAAGAAGCTGGAAGAAAAACGGCTGTCGCTGGTCAAGCCTTTGAAACAGGTTTCCAACGATATCGACGCGCTGTTCAAAGTCCCGCGCGATCAGATCGACCTGGTCCTGGTGAAAGCGAAAAAGAAGATGAACGTTTTCGCGCAGCAACAACACGCGATCGCTGCAGCCAGGGCGAAGGCTGAACGCATCGAGGCCGACCGCGAAGCCGCCGAAGCGCGCAAGGTCGCCGAAGACCTGGCGTCGATCAGCGAACACGCCGCGCCGATGGCCGAAGCGGTCATCGAGCAAGCGGAAAAGAAGGTCGAAAAAGCCGCCGCGCCCGTGAAGGTCGAAGCGGTTCGAACCGAAGAAACGACGACCGCCGTCAATAAGACCTGGACCGTCGACGTCCTGGACGTCGTCGCGTTGTGCCGGGCTGTCGCTGACGGCCTTATCGATCCGTCGATGGTCGAACCGAACATGGTGGCGCTGCGCCAATTCTGTCGG
>CBFDEA010000092.1:0-6831 GCA_965603695.1 uncultured Rhodospirillaceae bacterium
CAGTTGATACAGAACGTACAGGAAGATCGGCCCGAAGACGACCAGCGGGACGATATAGAAAATCGGAAAATTCGGGCTCAGGCCGAAAAACGCGTTCATTGCGTTCATTTCTCTGCCTCCGCACCTTCGATGGCTTTCAGGGTTTCCCTGAAGCGTCCGATTTCAGACTTCAGGGCGTCCTGCTCAATGCGGGCCGCCCAGAACACCTCAAGCCGACGGCGGTCGACGCGCTTGCGCAAATAAGGGTCGCGAACCCCGGCGATACGTTCTTCCATCCAGTTATTGCCGAGGCGCGCGAAACAATCACATTCCTGACAGCCGGTAATCAGGACACCAGAGACACCGCCACGGCTTAAGGCAAAATCGATAAATGACGGCGGCAGCATACCGATACACGGCAGGCTGATCCCGCCGATACCGGCACCAGTAACCGCTTTTATATCGACTCCGTGATCGCAGCCGACGACGAGCACCCCATCCGATCCGGCCTGGGCGCTCACCTTGATGGCTTTCTCGCGCATCGCCTTGAACCCGAAGTCCGGTAGATCGATACCGGTAATCAAATCTTCGTCATGGCGGAACGGCGTCGATACCGGGCACGAGGCGACACAGATTCCGCAACTCGTACAATGCGATGCATCGACGACGGCCTGGCGCTCGAACGGCAGCCCATCGGTTCGCGGCTCCATACTGATCGCCCCGAATGGACAGTCGGCGAAACAACGCGAGCAGCCATTGCATTTTTCAAGATGAACCTCGGCCGGTTTCGGATTCTTCAGCGGCGGCAGCCACGGCATCGCCGCAACGATGATCGAAAGGCCGACGGCAAGCACCCACAGCGGCCCCGCCCCCCATTGATCGAAGAGCGGATAGAACGCCAAGTAGAACCAGTCCAGATTGAGATCCATCGGAATGGTCGCAAGGTCGGCCGGGCCCTGACTGGTTGCCGGCCAGGCCAGCGACAAGACCACAAACATGACAAGCGAGCCTAGCGCCAGTCCGCGCGGCGGGTTGAGTTTCGGCTGGCTGACGCGCATCACATGGATCCACATGACGAACAGCAAAAACAACGGCCCGAAGATGTGCATGAACACCAACAGTGTGAAGAAGCGGTCGGTCAGGCTGTCCGGTGACATGAAATTGCTGGCCACCGGCTCGCCGAAAATGCCGAGCCAATCAATCCATTCCATGGAACCGATAGCGACGTATTGCGCCAACATGTCCCAGACCAGCCAGTAACCGCTGATCCCGGAAATAAACAGCAGCCAGATGATCGGCACCCCGGTAAACCAGGTGAACCAGCGCACGTCACGGTATCGGTCCATGATGAATTCACGGCTTAAATGGACCACCATGGTGACCACCATGGCGTCCGAAGAATACCTGTGCAGGCTGCGGATGATGCCATTTATACGCCACGGCCCGTTGGTCATCGCCTCCACCGACTGGTAGGCGCTGCCGACGGCCGTATCGAACAGGATATAGACGTAGATGCCGCTGGCGGCGACAATCCAGTAATAGAAGAACGTCAACGTTCCCATCTGTCTGAGCGGGTTCCAGGCCGGGCCGAACGGGCGGTCGAACGTCGCTTCTAAATGCAAAAGCCCGTTCTGTAGTCTATGGCGCACAGATAACTGCAAGGGGGAGACTCCGAAGATTACAGGTCATAACAGATTAATGACGGCAGCCACGCCGGTCCACCTTGACGGGGGTCAAGGGTCACTTTTTAAGTCGATTTAAGTCGAATGATGGCGGGCCGGAGGCTCGGCCGCCTGCTGTTTCAACGCCACTTGGCGGCGGCGAAAAATACGCCACCACTCGCGCACCACAAAAACACCCATACCGCCGACAATCAAGGTCCCGACGATGAGCTGAATGAAGATCGAGTAGTCGAATCTGTAGCGGTCGGCAGCGGGGTCATAGATGGTGCAGAACAGGCGCACCTTTTTGATCAGATCGCCAATGCTGGCGAACGGGACAGGAGTCCCGAATACCAGTTCTTTCAAAGGCTCAACGAGCAAGGGGATGTCAAAGTTCTGCCCGTAAATCTGCCGGTAAACCTTGCCCCCGGCGTCGAGCACCGTGACCTGTGAGAGGTGATCGAAGCCCTTGGGGGAGCGATAATAAATAAAGCCCAGCTCGTCTGAAACCGCCAGCGCCGTTGGCAAGTCGGTGCTGAGGAACTTCCAGCCGGAAAAATCAATGTCCTGCTGGTCGGCGAAATAAGCCATCCGATCCGGGCTATCGGCAGCGGCATCGAAACCGATGGAAATAATGTTGAAGCTGTCATCATCAAGGGCGTCACGGGCGACCGCCGTGGCTTCGGCCAGAGTCTGGGTGATCACCGGGCAACTGTCTTGGCAACTGGTATAGATAAAACTGACGACCAGCGGCTTGCCACGGAGATCCGCGACCCTAATCGTCTGCCCGTGACTGTCGGTAAAGCTATAATTCGCGAGGGTGCGGCCGATCGCCGCCTGGCTGAATTGCAATGCCTGTTCGGGGGTGTACTCGGATTTGTCAGTGTCAGCCACCGCAGCAGTGGTCAATGACAGCGCCCCAATGACCGTAAAAATTGATAGATATTTATGCATTAAAAAAATATGCGCCTTGCGAAAAAAGAACGGGCGGGCGACCCGAAAGTCGCCCGCCCGCGATGGATTAGCTCAGTCCCCACACACTGGAGAGATACTTCCAGTTAACGAAGTAGTAGAGAACGAACGAAGCCAGGAAGATCAACGCCAAGACGAAGGTTCCGGGAACCTCCATGGTGCCGGCACTGCCATAACTGGTGGCTGCACCGCTGACCGAAGGAGCGGCAGGTGCCTCTTCTGCGGCTGCCGCTGCCGACGCAGGGACTTTGGCTTTGCCCCACAGGATCGTGCCGACCATGTTGAGGATGAAGATTGCCGCGCCGAGGCTTCCGACCACGGCGGCGACACCGTTCAACCCCATCATCAGGTTGGCCGCTGCCGGGAAGTCATAGCCCAGCGTCGCGTCGGCAAAGGTCATATCCCAATGCCTGCGTGGCACGCCGAGCGTTCCGGCACCCATCATGAAGATGGCAACCAAGCCCATACCAAGGCCGAACAGATACGGTTGCCATTTGGCAATACCCGGGAACACCAGTTCCTTCTGCCACAACGTCGGCACCAGCCAGTAAGACATGGCCATGAAAGCCAGCGTCGTACCGACCACCACCGTGCCATGGAAGTGTCCAGGAACGTAGAGGGTATTGTGGGTAATAATGTTGAGCTGTTCTGAGCCCATCATAACGCCGGTAATACCGCCGAGGAAGCCGAACAGAACCACCGACAAGGCCATACCCGAAAACACCGGATTGCCCCATGGTGCCTTGCGCAGCCATTCGAACAGACCCTTGTTGTAGCCTTTCTTGCGTTGTGCCGCCTCGATGGCGCCGGGAACCGTCAGTCCATGGATCATCGAACCCAATACCGCCAGATAAAGCGCATACGAGGTGTTGAAGATTTTCCATTCCGAACTAAGGCCGGGATCGACCAGAAGATGGTGGGCACTGGCCAATTGCAGGAACAGGATATAGAGCAGGAATGCCCCACGACTGACCTTTTCGCTAAGCGGTTTGGCACCAAACAGGATCGCCGCTATCGCGTACCAGATCGAAATCTGGGCAACAACGTTGATCTGCTGCGAGGAGTGACCCATGCCCCACCAGATAACCCGGTACATCAGGGTATCGATATGGGCGATAAGATCCATCGACCACAACCACGTCGGGATCAGGATGATGGCGCCCGAGAGGATCGTGAACACGGCAATAATCGCCGCGGTCATGGCCCCGAAGGTAACCAACGGAAGCGACCCTTCGTAGGCTTTTTCCTTTTTAGCCGTAATGATCGTGGCGAAGAACACCAGGCAACCGAGCAGTGCGCCGACGGCGAACAGAAGGATACCCAGATAAAATTCCTGCGCCGCTTTCATTGGCGGATAGGACGTGAACATCACCGAAGATTCACCGCTTAAGACGGCAACGTTGGTAATTGCCGCGCCGATCAGCATCATCCAAAAAGCAACCCAGGCGACCTTTGGTAAGACCAACCGCGCATTGAGAAGAACCGTCGCACAGAAATATATCAACGCAATTTCGAAGAAAATGATCCACACCAGCAAGACGTCCAGACCGTGCGCCGTTAGCGCCAGGTAGAACAGATCGGCTGGAAGCAGATGGACGGCTGGCCAGCGCGTCAGCGCCACCAGCAGACCGAACAGGCCACCAACCAAAAGAAAAACAACCGCCGCGACGGCGTTCCACTTGATCAGCTTGTCGGCGGCAAGATCGATTTTAAAGCCCGTGTCCGGGCATGTTCTAAATTCTGCCATGATCGCCTCCCTATTTATCCGTTACGTAGATCTTGCCAACCATGTTGTGATGGCCGATCCCGCAGAATTCATTACAAATCACACCAAACTCGCCGGAGCTTGTCGGTTTGACGGTGAAAATCATCTCGTAGTCTGGATGAACCTGAATATTGATGTTTTCAGGCAGCAGCGACCAGCCGTGCATCCAATCCAAAGACGATAAATGGAAGCGATAAGACTCGCCTTTTTGCAGCTCAATAATCGGCCACCACTCCCAAGTCCGGCCAAGCATGTAGACATCGCCGCCAGCGGGGGGCCGGACGACAGGAATGCCAGTATCGCCTTCCTCGCGGATGGTGTACTTGGCCGCCCAGGCTTCGACTTTTTCGCCATAGACTTCCGGCTTGACCTTGTAAGCCTCGTTAGACAGATTCTGATCGCCCGTGAGATGCCAATAAGGCATCATAAAAAACATCACCAAGGCCCAGATAAAGGCGATGGTGACCCATAGAACTTCGGTCTTTTCTATGGGAGTGTTCCACCAAACCCGTTGTTCGGGAGGAAAAATAGACATAATTTAAAGTCCCCTCTGCTGTTGTTTTATTGTCCCAGCGGGATGGCAATAACTTCCATCACCCCCCATAAAATATAAAAGACCATCGGCGAGACAATGCCGATCGCCAGCAACACTAATGGGCTGTCCAGTAATTGTTGCATAAATGGAATTTTTTCGTCCGTTCCACCCCCCGCTTGCTGAGGCGTCGCGGGACCGCTGTCAAAATCGCTCATGAGTCCCCTCTCCTTTTTTCATTTTGATCGTCCTCGACCACGCAAAAACGCGTCCTAGCTTGCCCCAATCAGCCACGATTGGGAATTTGCTTCCTTAACCGAGGTCAAATGGGTAACTTTTTTGTTTTTAGACCATACCCTCAAATTGATGGTCGAATCCAACTAATCCTTGCCTTTGCATCTGCCAACGGGCAAACAAAGGAAAGTTAGAACAAATGCCCTAAAGACCCTGAGCGTCGTTCAGCGAAGCGCTCTTGAAGGAGAATCCAGGCCGTGCCGTCAGCGCCCGACGACGACAATACCAAGACAACCGAAAGCGAAAGCGCGGACGTAGAAATCCGTGCGCCCAAGCTCAGGGTCGCCGAATACGCCCTGCTGCTGAAACCCAGGGTGATGTCGCTGGTCGTCTTCACCGCCTGGACCGGCATGATGATGGCACCGGGTTCGATCGATCCGCTGACCGGAGCCATCGCCATTATCTGCATCGCCGTCGCCGCAGGCGCTTCGGGGGCGATCAACATGTGGTACGACCGCGATATCGACCTGATCATGACCCGGACCCAGCAACGCCCGCTGCCCGCTGGCCACCTGGAACCGCTCGAAGCGCTCGGTTTCGGCGTCTTCCTGTCGGTTGCCTCGGTCGCTGTGATGGGAATCTTCGTCAACGTCGCCGCCGCCGGTTGGCTGATGACGACCATCGTCTATTACGTTTTCATCTACACCATCTGGCTGAAACGGCGGACCCCGCAAAATATCGTCATCGGCGGTGCCGCCGGGGCCTTTCCGCCGATGATTGGCTGGATCGCCGTCAGCGGCGGGGTCGAGCCCAATTCGATTATATTGTTCCTGATTATTTTCATGTGGACGCCGCCGCATTTCTGGGCGCTGTCGCTGTTTAGAAGCGGCGATTACGAGGCCGCCGGGGTGCCGATGATGCCGGTCGTCGTCGGCCACCGCAAAACCGCGATTCAGATGCTAATCTACACGTTGGTGCTTATTCCGGTGACGTTGCTGCCGACGATTCTGGGCCTTTCAGGGCGGGTTTATATGACCGCCGCAATCGTACTCGGGCTCGGCCTGTTGCGCCACGCGATCATCGTGCTGAAGGACGACAACATAAAAAAAGCCCGCTCGATGTTCTTCTTCTCGATCCTGTATCTGTTTATGATCTTCGTCTTCCTGCTCGTCGACAAGGGCCTGATACTATGGCTGCCGCAATACTTCACGCTTTAAGCCAATGAGCGCCTCCGCCTACCAAAAACTGGAGCAACGTTTCCGCCGCATCCTGGTTCTTGGCGATGCCGAGGAAGCCTTGCAATGGGACTACGCGACGATGATGCCCGCCGGTGGCGGTCCCGGGCGGGGCGAGCAACTGGCCGAATTGAGCGGCCTCTGCCACGGCCTGCTCAGCGCCACCGAAACCGGCGATTTACTGGCGGAGGCCGCCGACGACGAAAGCCTGAATGACTGGCAATCGGCCAATCTAAAGGCGATGCAGCGCAAGTGGGCGCACGCCACGGCATTGCCCGAAGACCTGGTCGTGGCATTTTCGAAAGCCTCTACGGCTTGCGAGAGCGTCTGGCGCACGGCCCGCGCCGACAACGATTTCGCCGCCGTGCTGCCGCATATGGAGGCCCTGTTGGCGCTGGTCCGCGAACGGGCAATGGCAAAATCCGAAAAGCTTGGGCTTAGCCCTTACGACGC
>CBFDEA010000093.1:0-6739 GCA_965603695.1 uncultured Rhodospirillaceae bacterium
AAGATGGCCAATGTGTGTTTTTGTGTTCCGGTAGCGAAGCCATTGAACTTGCCCGGCAAATTTGCAAACACATCACAAAAAATTCCGTCACCATGTGCCTGCATGATGCCTACCTCGGATCATTCAGTTCCGTTACCGCTCGGGAGAACGGCTGGCACCTGTTTGACTGGCGCGACTGCGCGGCCTGTCCAGACAGGGAAGATTGCAACAGCGATTGCGCAAAGCTGAAAGACATCCCTGACGATATATCGGAGTTTGTTTTCGAACCGGGGAGCGCGTCCGGTTTTGTCCGCTTCCCGCCTGCCGCACTGATAAAAAATATTGTTGAAATCATCCGGGCCCAGGGCGGCAAGATCATCGTCAATGATGTGACCACCGGAATGGGGCGAACCGGTGAATGGTTTGGTTGCAACCATTACCCAATCAAGCCCGATCTTTTGGCGATCGGAAAAGGACTCGGCAACGGCTACCCGGTCAGCGCACTGGCCATCAACCGCGAGACGGCGGGCGAGTTGGAAAGTGGTAATTTCAAATACATGCAATCCCACCAAAATGACCCGCTGGGCGCGGCCGTTGCGCATCAGGTCATCACGTTGCTGGATGATGAGGGGTTGATACCCAGAGCCGCCATTTTGGGTAAAAAAACCCTACAAGCCCTACAAACACTCACCAGCAGCGAACACATTACAGAGGTGCGCGGACGCGGTATGATGTTTGCGATTGACTTCGCTCAACAAACAGTTGGCGACAGGATTTATGACCAGTTGCTGGAAAAGGGCTACATTGTCTGCAACAGGGGAGGCATGTTTCGGATCGATGGACCGCTGATGATAGAAGAGTCTGATTTACTCGAATTTGTTGAGGTGTTCAGGCGCTTGCTTACGGCATTCCCCAAACCCCCCTAGCGCTGATAATCCACGCTAGGCGCCAGCCAACGTTCGGCTTCCTCGACACTGCAGCCCTTGCGCCGGGCGTAGTCTTCGACCTGGTCTTTAGAGACTTTGCCGATGCCGAAGTATTGCGATTCCGGGTGACTGAAATAGAAACCTGAGACCGAGGCCGCCGGTAGCATGGCGAAGCTTTCGGTCAGGGAAATGCCGGTCTTCGCCTCTGCATCAAGGAGTTTGAACAGGGTCGATTTTTCCGTGTGGTCCGGACATGCCGGATAGCCGGGGGCCGGTCGAATGCCCTGGTATTTCTCTTTAATCAGGTCTTCGTTGGCCAGGTCTTCGTGGCTCGCGTAGGCCCAGAATTCGCGGCGGACCCGCCCGTGCAGGTGTTCGGCAAAAGCTTCGGCCAGGCGGTCGGCCAGGGCTTCGAGCAAGATCGCGTTATAATCATCATGGGCGGCCTTGAAGGCCTCGACCCGGTCACGCATGCCATGGCCCGTGGTCACCGCGAAACCGCCGATATAGTCGGCGACTTTTGTATCCTTGGGGGCGATGAAATCGGCCAACGAGAAATTGCCGCGTTCGGAATTTTTCAACATTTGCTGCCGCAGGAAATGCAGCTTCCAGGCGGCCTCCGCCCGGCTGTCGTCCTGATACAATTCAACATCATCATGACCGACGGCGTTTGCCGGGAAGAAGCCGACGACGGCACTGGCGCGCAGCCATTTCTCAGCAATGATTTTCTTCAACATGGCTTGGGCGTCGGCGAACAAGGCGCGCGCCGCTTCGCCGCTTACGGCATCTTGCAGGATCGCCGGATAGTTGCCCTTCATTTCCCAGGTCCGGAAGAACGGCGTCCAGTCGATGTATTTGGCGACTTCGGCCAAGTCATAATCAGCAAAAGCTTTGGTCCCCAGGAAGGTCGGCTTGGGCGGCGCTTCCTTGGACCAGTCGATGCTGTGTTTAGCCTGCCTTGCGGCCTCCAGGGATTGCTGGCGGTCGTTGCGGTCCCGGTTGGCATGGCGTTCACGCAAAGCCTCATATTCACCGGCGACCCCGGCGACATAATCTGCGCGAGACGTGTCGGACATCAGATTCGTGGCGACGCCGACGGCGCGCGAAGCATCATTGACATGAACGATAGGGCCTTTGTAATTGGGCGTAATTTTAACCGCCGTGTGGACCGGCGACGTCGTAGCCCCGCCAATCAGCAAGGGAATATCCATGCCTTCACGCTGCATTTCGGCGGCAACCGTACACATCTCATCGAGCGACGGCGTAATCAGGCCGGACAGGCCGATCATGTCGACATTTTCGCGTTTGGCAACTTCCAGAATTTTCGTATAGGGCACCATGACGCCGAGGTCGATGACCTCGAAGTTGTTGCATTGTAAAACCACGCCGACGATGTTCTTGCCGATGTCGTGAACATCGCCCTTGACCGTCGCCATCAGGATCTTACCCTTGGCCGCGGAGGTGTCGCCGGAGGCTTCTTTTTCGGACTCGATATACGGCAACAGATGCGCCACCGCCTGTTTCATCACGCGCGCCGATTTAACCACCTGCGGCAGGAACATCTGGCCCGAACCGAACAGGTCGCCGACCACGTTCATGCCATCCATCAGCGGCCCTTCGATGACCTCGATGGCGCGGCTGGCGCTTTGGCGGGCTTCTTCGGTGTCCTCGACCACGTATTCGGTGATCCCTTTGACCAAGGCATGCTCGAGTCTTTTGGTGACGGGGTTTTCCCGCCAGCTTAAATCTGGGGCTAAATCTTTGGCGGCGATCCCTTTTGTCGCGTCGGCGACGTCGAGCAAGCGTTCCGTGGCGTCATCGCGGCGATTAAGGACAACGTCTTCGACCCGTTCCCGCAAGTCTTCGGGGATATCGGCGTAAATCCCCAACTGACCGGCGTTGACGATGCCCATGGTCATACCGGCGTTGATGGCGTGGTAAAGGAACACCGAGTGCATGGCCTCGCGGACCGGGTTATTGCCGCGAAACGAGAACGACATGTTCGACACGCCGCCAGAAATCGAGGCGCCGGGTAAATTGGCTTTAATCCAGGCACAAGCGCCAATGTAATCGACGGAGAAATTGCGATGCTCGTCGATGCCGGTGGCAATCGGGAAAATGTTGGGATCGAAGATGATATCTTCAGGCGGGAAGCCGACGACCTCCGTTAACACCGTGTAGGAGCGCTGGCAAATATCGATCATCCGCTGATAACTGTCGGCCTGGCCCTTCTCGTCAAAGGCCATGACGATAACGGCGGCACCGTAACGGCGGACCTCGCGGGCCTGCTGGGCAAAGATTTCCTCGCCTTCTTTCATGCTGATCGAGTTTACGACGCCCTTGCCCTGAACGCATTTGAGACCGGCGACAATAACCGGAAACTTCGATGAATCGATCATCACCGGCACCCGGCTGATATCGGGTTCAGAGGCGACAAGGTTAAGGAACATGTGCATTTCCTTTTCGGCGTCGAGCATGGCATCGTCGATATTGACGTCGATGATCTGGGCCCCGTTTTCGACCTGACCGCGGGCGATATCGAGCGCTGTTTCATATTGCCCTTCGCGAATCAAGCGGGCGAACAAGGCCGAACCGGCAACATTGGTGCGCTCACCGACATTGATAAAACCGGTGACGCCGTCGATGCTCAGGGGTTCCAGCCCGGCCAGATGGGCATGCCCGTCCGGCGTGGCGATGGTCCGGGGTTTGATGCCTTCGACAGCATCAACGATGGCGCGGATATGACCCGGCGTCGTGCCGCAACAGCCGCCGACAATATTGACCAGTCCACTTTCGGCAAATTCCTTCAGCATATCGGCCATGTACTGCGGGGTATCGTCATAGCCGCCAAATTCATTGGGCAACCCGGCGTTGGGATGGACGCTGACATTGACCGGTGCAATGCTTGCCACGGCCTGAACGTGCGGTCGCAAGTCCTTGGCCCCAAGGGCACAGTTGAAGCCGATGCTGATTGGTTTTACGTGGGCCACGGAATTCCAGAACGCCGCCGGCGTTTGCCCGGTCAGGGTTCGTCCCGAGGCATCGGTGATGGTTCCCGAGACCATCACCGGCAGCTGCCGGTCATGGTCATCGAAATACTTCAACACAGCATATATGGCGGCCTTGCAATTGAGGGTGTCGAACACGGTTTCGATCAGCAACAGATCGACGCCGCCTTCAAGCAAACCATCGATTTGTTGCGTGTAGGCGACGACCAATTCATCGAACAAGACATTGCGAAAGCCCGGATCGTTAACGTCCGGCGAGATCGATGCGGTACGGTTGGTCGGCCCCAGCACACCGGCGACAAAGCGCGGTTTGTTCGGGGTTTTACCTTGCGCCTCATCGGCGGCTTCACGGGCAAGGCGGGCCGAAGCCACATTGATTTCCCGGACTCTGTCTTCGAGCCCATAATCGCTTTGCGATATCACCGTCGCATTGAAGGTATTGGTCTCGATAATATCCGACCCGGCGGCCAAAAATTCCGCGTGCAGCCCCTTGATCAGATCGGGCATGGTCAGGCTCAACAGGTCGTTGTTGCCCTTCAGGTCCTGACCGTGGTCGGCAAACAGTGCGCCCCTGTAATCGGCTTCAACCAATTTCCTGTCTTGAATCATCGTCCCCATCGCCCCATCAAGGACAAGGATGCGCTCGCTCAGAATTTTGTTAATCGGGTGACTCATTGTTTATTTCCTGGTGCAACTTGATCTGACGCCGAGGATATGACAAATGGCATAAGTCAGATCGGCGCGGTTAAGGGTGTAGAAGTGGAAGTCATTGACACCGCTGGCATGCAGGACACGGCATTGCTCTGCGGCGACGGAGGCGGCGACAAGCTTGCGGGTTTCGGGATCATCGTCCAGCCCCTCGAACAGGACTGACAGCCAATCCGGAACGTCTGTGCCACAAAGCTTTGAGAATTTTTTGACCTGGGAAGTATTGGTCACCGGCAAAATTCCCGGAACGATGGGAACATGAATACCGCTGGCCCGGGCCCGCTCCAGGAACCTTAAGTAGACTTCAGGCTCGAAGAAATACTGAGTGATGGCGCGAGTTGCCCCGGCATCTATTTTACGTTTCAGATTGTCCAGGTCGGCTTCCGGGCTACGCGATTCCGGGTGGCTTTCAGGATAGGCGGCGACGCTGATTTCAAAATCGGCGACCCCCTTGAGACCGGCCACCAGATCCGAGGCATAAGCGTAACCGTCCGGGTTTGCCCTGTACGGGCCGGCGCCTTCGGGGGCGTCACCACGCAAGGCGACAATATGGCGGATTCCGGCCTGCCAATAGCGTTCGGCGATGGTCTCAATTTCCTGCCTGCTAGAGCCGATGCAGGTCAGGTGAGCGGCCGAATCAATGTCGGTTTCCGTGGCGATCCTGACGACCGTTTCGTGGGTCCGCTCACGGGTCGTGCCACCGGCCCCGTAGGTCACCGATACGAAAGATGGGGCCAACGGCGACAGCCTGTCGATGCACGACCACAGGGATGCTTCGGCCTTTGCGTTGGCAGGGGGGAAAAATTCAAAGGAAACATTGACGCCTTTGGGCAGCGGCAAGGCAACGATCATCTCCGGGTGTGGCGGTCGGCCCGTCTTTGTTACATTCATCAGCTCTTGATGACGTTCAAGTTTTTCTTGCCTGGTCATAATAATGATTTTCCGTTGTTTTTCTTTTGTCCCAACCACACGCAGACGGTCAGTGGATCGCCCGGCAGGCGTTCGCTCGCAACCGAAGTCATGCCGTTGGCTTTAAACCACGAGGCGACTTCCGCGTCATCAAACCCCAAGCGCCGATGGGCGTGCTCGTCGCGCAGACTTTCTTGATTATGGGGAGCAAAATCGACCAATAACAGCAATCCGCCGGGCCTAAGCACGCGCACCGCCTCGCCGACAGCCCGCCCGGGATGGTCGAGAAAATGCAACACCTGATGCATGGTCACCGCGTCAAAGGCGGCGACAGGATAGGGTATTTGGTACATATCGCCCTGACGCACGGTGCAATTGCCTAGGTTGGCCCTTTGCAAATTGGCCCGCGCCACGGCCAGCATTTCCCGTGACAGGTCAATGCCTTCGCCTTTGTTAAGGCGCGCACCGAAAAGTTCCAACATCCGTCCTGTACCGGTTCCGAGATCCAGCAGGTCGTCAATGTGCCGCCCGCCTAACATATCCAGAAGAACACGTTCGACGACACTGTCATCCACATGCAGCGAACGAAGCCTGTCCCAGCTTTCGGCGTTATCGCGAAAATATTCCGCCGCGGCGCTCTCTCGCGCGGCCTTGACCAGCGACAGGCGTTGCAGATCGCGCGTCAGGGTCTCGTCCTGGCTCGGCAACATCTCATTAAAATGATGCGCCAAAAGCGCCCCGCCGCCATCTTGAACCTGACGATGAAAGACCCAACTGCCTTCTCGAATGCGCTCAAGCAGCCCCGCTTCGGTGAGTAATTTCAAATGCCGCGACACCCGGGGCTGACTTTGCCCGAGAATTTCAACGAGCTCGCTGACCGTCAACTCGCCATGGGCACACAGCGCCAGCAGGCGCAACCGGGTCGGTTCCGCCGCCGCACGAAGGGCACTCAACAAGGGTTCAATTGTCTCCATAAGGGGCACTTTCTGATTAACCGACACCGCATGAGAAAGAAAGAACGGCACAACAACCAAGATAAATTAAGACATAAACATATCTTTATATATTTTTATAATAGTGTCCATTGTTTTTTTATCTCCGCCCAGTGATATGTTTTCATTGATTTTTCAAGGTGGGCCGGCAACCCCAAAAAAATCTGATTAATCAACTTTTTGTAGGGGGTGGCCGGCGAACGAGCTGTGTTGCCAT
>CBFDEA010000094.1:0-6738 GCA_965603695.1 uncultured Rhodospirillaceae bacterium
ATGAACCACATCGACTGCGGCCTCCCTCCTACCCGACGGGCTGCATAAGCGATCTCTATGGGTCATTATTAATGCAATTTGGTATTACTGCGTCTCTTCGACGAATCAAATGGATTTTAGGAATTACCTGACGGAATGGCTGTTTTTCCATCGTTTTCGCGCGCAGACAGATTTAACAAGTGTGTTGCAGCGACCCGTTGAGATTACAACCCTTTTCAGACATTTAGAACGGCCCGTTCCTTGGGGAAGGTCACCGTTACCAAAGTGCCTCGGCCTTTCTTGCTTTTGATATCCAAAGTGCCGCCATGCAGTTCCATTAATCCCGTGGTTAAGGGCAGGCCCAATCCGGTTCCTTCATGTTTGCGGTCAAGACCACTGTCAACCTGACCGAATTTGCTCAGGGCTTTTTCAATCTCATGTGCATTCATGCCGACGCCGGTATCGTCCGTTGCAATAGCAACAGAACCATCATCATTGAGCCACGAACTTACAGATACCTCTCCGCCTTCCTGGGTAAACTTAACGGCATTGCTGAGCAGATTGAGGATGACTTGCTTTACCCGTCGCTGATCGGCGTAAATCAATGGAATGTCGGGATCAAGGGATGCGGAGACGTTCACCTGGCCATCTTCCGCGCGCGGGATGATGAGGCGAATCGAGGCTTCGACAACATCGGTCAGGTTGACATTCTCTTCCTGCAATTCCAAAGCGCCCGCCTCGATAGCCGAAGCATCGAGAATATCATTGATAAGTTCCAGGAGATGCTGACCCGATTGGTGGATGTCATCCAGATATTCCAGGTTTTTGTCACTGCCGACAGGACCGAACGTTTCTTCCTTCATAGCTTCAGAAAAGCCGATAATTGCATTGAGGGGGGTGCGCAGTTCGTGGCTCATGGAGGACAGAAAATCAGATTTAGTCCTGTTGGCTTGTTGCGCCTCTTCCTTTGCCTGTATGGCCTCGAGTTCGGCGATCTTTCGGGCCGTGATATTCTGTGTCATGCCACGGTAGAAGACGATATTGCCTTCGCTATCGAGTTCAGGTTCGGCCATCTCCCAAAGATATCTGACTTGCCCATCGTCCCCGATCACCCGGTATTCAAAGTCATAGGCTTTTGGTTCACACCTGATGGCTGCGTAGGACGCGGTAAGGGTGTCTCGGTCATCAGGGTGGACCCGCGATAGGTAATTCTCGTAGGCACCCAAAACATCAAATGTCGGAAAACCAATGATTTCGCTGGTGTTTTCCGACGTCTCCAACCATTGCGTCATTGTTGCGTCGGCGCGCCAGTGACACAGATTGGCAACCTTGATGGCGTGCGATAACCGCCTGCGGCTTTCATTCAGCGCCTCTATCGATTGCCTGCTTTTGGTGATGTCGGTGCGGATGGCGACGTACTGAAACGGCTTGCCCTGTTCATTCAGGAACGGAACGATGGTGGCTTTGACCCAATAGTCTCCCCCACCCTTCTTGAGGTTCTTTATCTCGCCGTGCCACGGTTTCCCATTGGCAATAGATTTCCATAAATCACCATAGAACTCCGGCGAATGCTCGGTTGATTTGAGAATGCGGTGATTTTGTCCCAGCAACTCCTTGCGGGAATAGCCACTGATCTCGCAGAACTTGTCATTGGCGTAGGTGATGTTGCCCTTGACGTCGGTGATGCTGACGATGGCGTGTTCATCAAGAGCATATTTCTGGAAATCCAGTTCTTTGACTTTTGCATTCAGTGCATTTTCGGCATTTTGGCGTTCGCTGAGGTCCGTAATCTCGGTGACCAAATGCGGCTCGCCTTCGAACGTAATGAGTTTTGCATTGAGTAGCGTCCAGACAGGTGATCCATCCGCTTTTTTGAGCGCGACCCTATGGTTCCGAACAAACCCGTATTTTTGAATTTCCTTCAGAAGGACACCACGCTCTTTCGGGTCTTCATAGAAATCCGGAGACTTTCGTCCTATGACGTCCGCGACCTCATAGCCTAAAACAGCCTTCGTCGCCTCATTGCAATAATTGATCTTTCCGTCCGACATTTGCGTAATGACAATGACGTTCGGTGAAGCTTCTAAAACGGTATTAAGGAGGACATTGCGTTCCTTTAACTCGAGCGTCCGGTTCTTGGCTTCTTTTTCCAGATGATCATGGGCGGTGCGCAGCTTTACCTGCGCGCGGGATACCAGGCTTGAAATGATAACGGCAGCTATGGCGCCAACAAAAAACGCAGGCGTAACGGCTAAAAGAGTTACTTTGGCGAAGCCAAAGGCATTGCCTTGAACGAAATAAGCCATTCCCCCGGTAAACAAGCCCCCGAGGACGAAAAATACAAAGAGATGGTAATGTTTTTTAACGAGCATTTCTAAATAAGTTATGGATTCAATGAGGTTAGGGTCAATTTAAAACAGTCTCGGGAATAACGCGTTTTCTATAAAAAAGCATGTCCCCCCCCCTCTCCATTGTTAAAGAAATGGGTTGTTCTTCGCAACTATCAAGCTAAATGTTCAAATTTGGCTGAGGCGGCTATCAAGTGGTCGCCCGATTTGCGTCCCGGCGTGACAAGCGGTCGTTAAAAGCGCCGATCCCTTTCCTACGGAAGCAGCGGCAGGTCTGCGTAGTCCTCGAGGCGGTCTTTGCGGTAGGGGTAGCGCTGCCGCATTTCTGCCGTATAGGCGCTGTCGACCTCGATCAGCTGGCAGGTGTCCTGATCGCCGAAAACCAGGGGTTGTTTGCCCTCGTCAATCCACGGCGGGGCAAAGATCGAAGCGCCGAAATTCTCACCGGCCCGGTTCAGGCTGAGCAGATGAAACTGGTTTTCGATAGCCCGGGTTATCGAAAACTGATGCCAGCTTGCGAAGGTCGAATCCCTGGCGAAGGCGACAGGATGGAGCAACAGGTCGACACCGTGCTTAAGGGCCAATGTCCGGGTCAGTTCGGGGAAGCGGTGGTCGTAACAGATGATCGGCGCGGTGCGGATGCCGGCGACCTCGAAGACCAACAGGTGGCGGCCCGGTTTGAAATATGGTTTTTCGATTGATTGGCCGAACTGGGCGACGTGCATTTTATCGTAGTATCCGACCAGATTGCCGTGCCCGTCGATGACGACCTGGGAGATCGTGTAAGTGCCGTCGTCGCCGCGCCGGGGCATGCCGAAGCAGATAAACGCCCCGGTCGCTTTGGCGACCTGGGAGAAGGCGGAAAACGAAGGACCATCAAGGCCCTCGGCCAGTTGCTCCAGGTTTTCGAAGGCGCCCAGCGAATAGCTGATGGTCGATAATTCCGGCAACAAGACGAGATCGACCCCGCCCTGTTGCTCAATATGCTTTTTAATGAGGGCGGCAACACGGCTGACATGGGCGTCGCGCTGGGTTGGCGTGGTGACGTCGGGGACGGTTATCTGACAGGCAAGTATTTTCATGCTGACGATCATATTGGAATAAGGCGGTCAATGATAAGGCCTAAAATTATTGCCGGACCGGTTGATCGGCGTAAATCGTCTGCACCCGTTCAAGGCCGTAGGATATGTAATTGCGTTCGATATAGCCGATGGCCGCGACGTCGTTGCGGGCCATGGCCTCGCGCAGGTCTTCGAGTTCCCTGACAAGGGATTTCGATACATCCATCGGTTCGGCCTCGATGACTTGATACCAAAAACTGGCAATCTGGAAATAATAGCGGTTCCACATCTCGCTTAACGGGGCGTTGCCGATCAGGCGGCCGATGGCGAAATGGGCTTCGTGATCTATGTGCCAATATTCATGGGCATCGAAATTTTTGACCATTGCCCGGGCGCGTTCAAGCAACGCGTCGAGGATGGCGACGTCTTCCTGACGGCAACTGTTGGGCGTCAACTCGCCGATCAAAGTGGCCAGGCGAATGCGAATTTGATAAATCTGCTTGATCTCATCAAACGTTCGCTCGCTGACAATAGTGCCGACGCCGTTGCGGGTTTCGACCAGACCGGCGGATTTCAGTTTCTGCAGGATTTCACGGATCGGTGTCCGGCTGACCTCGAACTCCTCGGCCAACGCGCCTTCGCGAATGATCGTCCCCGGCCGGTATTGTAAAAGGCAGATGCGGTCGCGAATGATTTCCAGGATGTGGTCAAGTTCGATGCGCATGGCCGCTCAATGTTCCTTAAGCAGGTGCCCGTAGCCGTTGATCGGATCGGCGACCCCGGCCAGACGGAGGGTGTCCCAGATCATTGCCTGATTTGAACAGATTGCCGGTTTGCCGATGGATTGTTCCAACTCCTCGATAATGTCCAGTGTGCGCAGCGCCCCGCAACTGACAAAAACCGCGTCGGCGTCGGCGCGGTCCAGGCTGGCGGCGAATGCGGCGATGTATGAAGGTGTCACTTTTACCATCTCGCTGTCTTTCTCCAGATTCAGGCCGCAAATGTCGAGGACTTCGAACCCTGCCGCTTGCAGGTAGGCGGCCTCGCGCGCGTTGATTTCGTCCAGGTAGGGCGTGGCGACGACGATGCGCTTGGCCCCGACCGCCTTAAGGCCGCGCACGACTCCGGTGATAAGCGACGTCGCCTTGGCCTTCGGGGCACCCTTGTTAAGCTCGGCGAAGACCCGCTCCTCGCCAATCACGAGGCTTCCCGATGTGCAGCCGTAACAAACAACGTCAAGGCTGCCGTCGGGCAGCAGGGTCGCGGCGGCCCCTGCCAACTCATCAACCTGGGCGGCCAGGGTGGCATTGGTGATGCTGTCGGGTATCGGCGCCCGGGCGAAATGAATACCGACGCCGGGGGGGCGTAAGGCCATCACGTCATCTTCGATGGTTTGTTCGGTGGCCAGTAAGACGTACCCGATCTTGGCCCGGTGGTGGCGGCCCTGATCGAAGCGGATACCCGGTCGTTGAACGGCCGGGAAGTTGTTGTCAGGTGCAGGGGGCATGATGGCCTCAATCGCAAAGGTTTATGCAGCTATGCTGTATTGACGTTGAATTCTGCTTAATAGTAGGATTTAACTGGAATGCTGTATACAGCTATGTTAGCGTCCGCGCCATAATGCGAGAACCCCTTAAGGCTTAAGTGATGACCCAAATTCTCGACGAAGCCAAGCAACGAACGGCTGTTTTTCAGGATCGGCTCAATCAGGCTGGCCATGAAATTGCGATTATCACTGACGAGTCCTCAATCGCCTATCTGGCCGGTTTCTGGGGCTATCTGGCGGTCGAATTCGGTCGCCCGACGTTCCTTGTTCTGCGTTCAGGACAAGCCCCCGTTGTCCTGACACCGCTTATGGAACACGAAATGGTCGCGGCGATGACCTGGGTCGGGGACGTGCGGACCTGGCAGGATGCCGGCGATCAGCGTTGGGAAAATGTGCTGGCGGAAATCCTTGGACCCGGCCTCAAGCGCTTGGCCGTCGAGCGCGATGTGTTGCCGGCGATTGTCCGCAATTGGCTCGATGAGCACTACCCAGGAATCGCCCTGGACGACGCCTCGGCGGAGCTCGGCCAGATGCGGATGATCAAGTCGGCGAGTGAGATCGAGGTTATGAAAAAAGCCGGCGAGATTGCCGGGGCGATGATGAAGGCGGCGCATGGTTCACTGGCCGAAGGTGTTCAGGAATTTGAATCCGCCCTCGCCGTGATTGCCGCAGGCAGCCGCAAGGCCGCCGGATTTCTGACCGCCAGTGGTTGGGAAGCTTTTGTTTCACCGATGATCCATAACCTGCAGATTGTCCAAAGTGGCTCCGACACGGCCATGGTCCACAGGCGCGCCAGCGTCAAAAGGTACGAACGCGGCGATCCGGTGTATTTTTGCTTTTGCAATATGGCCCAGTTCAAGCAGTACAGGCTGGGCTTTGATCGCATGTTCTTCGTCGGCGAAGTATCCGACGCGGCGGCGCGTATCCAGCAAGTCGCCGTCGAAGCGCAGGCTGCGGCGTTGGCGGCCATCCGCGCGGGCGTGCTGGCGGAAGATATCGCCGCCGCCGCAGACAGCGTCTACACGGCCAACGGTTACGCCACCTCATACCGCACGGGTCGCTCTATCGGCGTCGCCTATCTTGAAAAACCGGAACTTAAGCAAGGCGACAAGACGGTCCTGCAGCCCGGCATGACCTTTGCCGTTGACGGCGGCATCTCCGTCGATGGGGAACGCGCCGGACGGATTGGCGACTCCATTGTCGTGACCAAGGATGGTTTCGAGTTCCTGACCGATTATTCACGCGATTTACTGGTTACCGATTAATGACAGACATCCGCGTCGCCATCTTTCAGCCCGATGCACGAGACGATACGCCAGCGGCGCGGCTCGAGCGGGTGGAGGCGCGTCTGGATGAGGCCGGTGCGGGTGCCTATGATCTGATGCTGTGCCCGGAACTTTACTTAAGCGGTTATGATGTCGGTTCTAAAATTCATCAATTGGCCGAGCCTGCCGACGGCCCGTCACTGCGTCATGTCGCTTATCTGGCGGATAAATACGGTACGGCGCTGGCCATCGGTTATCCGGAATTGGCGGGTCAGAATCTGTATAACGCGCTCGCCGTCATTGGTAAATCCGGCGAACGCTTGCTTGATTACCGCAAGCGCTTTCTGCCGCCCGGCTTTGAGGGCGAGACCTTCACGCCGGGCAAGGATATGGGCATTTTTGACTTCATGGGGCAGCGCGTCGCCGTGCTGATCTGCTATGACGTGGAGTTCCCTGAAATTGTTCGCGAGGCGGCGTTGGCCGGGGCCGGTATTGTGCTGGCGCCGACGGCCTTGCGCTCAAAGTGGAGCTTCGTCGCG
>CBFDEA010000095.1:0-6657 GCA_965603695.1 uncultured Rhodospirillaceae bacterium
AGTCTGATTTTTGCCAACCCGTTTTGCGCCTTAAGGGGCGTCAGGCAACTGCGTGCACACAACCCCCATAAAAGCCAACAAAGGCCGCCAAGCACTACATTTCATGGCGCACTATATGATTCTCAACTCACGTTTAAGTATTTGATAGATAAATATAACATCCAATTTGCCATAATATACATTATGCGATTTAAGGAATTCGCAAACAAGTTTTTCCAAACCACAAAAAAGCCCTTCTCCCTATTCATTAATGTATCAACAATTGCATTCAGTTCTCGGCCAAACTCCGAAAAAATAAAACAACGTGCCTGACTTTGTCAGGTGACCTTTGACTCTTATCAAGGACCTTTCTCCTAAATTCTCCGACAGTGCTTCTTTCTTTGGTCGGGTCGGTGTTTAGGTATGGTCAATCGGTGGCAGCAGGAAGACGGTGTGCATCTGGATTTGCGGGGATTGGTTCCGCCGCAGCCGTTGATCGAGATTCTGCACGAAATTGAAGGTGGTGCCGCAGGCCCGCTTATTGTCTATATGGACCGCGATCCGGTCTTTTTGTATCAGGAATTAGAGGATCGCGGCTGGTCGGCTGAGCTATTAACAGGCCCTGCCCCCCTTGATGTCGCGGCTTCTGCCGAACAAGCGCCGGTGATCCTGGTGTTGAAACCAGAGCCAAATCGTTGAGTGATCCGGACCCCCGAAAAACTGCCCAGCGCCGTCACGCATTTCCCGGTGAAATCCTGATGGACGCGCAAAGTCGGCTGATCCCCTACCACGTTCCGTTACGATTTTTTGTCTCCGCCGCCGTCTTTCATGTTGTCGCATGGCTGCTGTTGGCGGCTGGTCATGCCAATGTTGCGGGCTACGCCGGCGGCCCCGGTATGGTGCTGGCAGCCCTGCACGCCCTGACTCTGGGGGTGTTGGTGATGACCGCCATGGGGGCGTCGTATCAGCTTCTCAATGTGGCGACGGGAGTCTCCATCGGCTTGGCAATCGGTCGCTTTGAGGTCAGCCGCCTGTCTTCATGGCTGTATATTCCAGGAACCCTGCTGCTGGTCGTGGCAATGGCCAATGGAAACGGCCGCATCATGTTGTTGGGCGGCGTGTTGGTGGTTGTGGCCATGATCGCTTTCGCGCTGATCGTTGGAAAAATCCTGTACCGGACCGTGGCATTGAAATCGACGGTACGGCACGGCTGGGCGGCTTTGGCCTGTCTGGCGTTGCTGGCCGTGGCCGGGATCGTTCTGATCGTCGATTTTGAACACGGTTTCCTGGGGTCATCAGGGTTGCCTGATCATTCTAATCTGGCCATTGGCCATGCCCTCCTCGGTGGCTACGGCTTCATGGGCCTGTTGGCATTGGGTTTTAGTTATATTCTGGTGCCCATGTTCGCCCTTTCTTCGGCACCAGGTGAGCGCCCTGCCAGGCTGTCATTTGGCCTTGTCGCGGTCGGCTTGGTGCTCGCCGTTCTCGGTGCCCTGGCGGGCAACGCCCTGGCCATGACGCTTGCTTGCGTGATCGGCCTTATAGGCGTCGCAGTTTACCTCTCGCTGATGCTTAAGGCCCTGCGGGAAGGCATGAAGAAGCGGCTGGGATTGTCGTTCGTGATGGTTCGCGGAAGCTGGCTTGCGTTGCCCCTGTCGATTGTTCTTGGAGGACTGGCGGTGGCTGGCGTTGACGGCTTCAATCTTCCGTCACTTTTTGGCTTCATCCTGCTCTTCGGCTGGTTACTGACTTTTCTGACCGGCATCCTGCAACGAATCCTGCCATTTTTGGCATCTATGCACGCACACAATCTGGGTCAACGCGCCCCTCGCCTGTCAGAAATGGGCAATCAGAATATCACTCTCAGGCTTCATGCCGCCTGCCACGCTGCGGCGTTGCTGATGGTCTCAGTCGGGATCGTCGGCGATGTCGATGGGTTGATTTTGGCCGGTGGACTAATCGGAGCCCTGGGAGCCGCCGCCTTTCTATGGTTCACCCTCGGGATCAGCAAACTTGTAATAACCTTTTACGCAGAAGATAAATTGGCTAAACAGCCTTGATGGAGAAAATTTGATGGAATATTCGCGCGCGATCTGCAGAACTCTGCATGATGATCACATGGCCACGGTCAGGGTCCTTGAAAACCTGGAGACGGTGCTCAGTCGGATCGGTCGAAAAACGCCACCACCCGCCGACGACCCAGACCTGACGCGCTTGTTGAGCGACGTCAGCGCAGTCATGCAAAGCGAGATCACCAGTCATTTCGCCTTCGAAGAAGAGCACCTGTTTCCGTTAGTCGAGGAAATCGGCGAGATCGGCATTCTGACAATGTTGCGAAGCGAACATGAAACCATACGGCCGCTGGCGGGGCGCATCACCGAAGCGGTCAAGAAATCCCGTGAAGACGGCTTAAACCCGGACAGCTGGGCCACGTTTTACGATCTTGCCATGGAACTTTGCGAACGCGAGACCTTTCATATTCAGAAAGAGGAAATGGGTTTCCTGCCGCTGCTGGATCAAATCATTGAACCTGACGATGATGGCCCCCTGTCGATGGCTTTCGCCGAGGCTCGATAAACTCTCTGGCTCTTATTGAAGTGTTGGCTAATGATCCCTTCCCGTCGTTTACGGTGGCGGTTAAGCTGTCGCTGGAAATGATATGAGAGCGAAGGATCGTTAAATGAGTTCCACCGACCAAGCCCCGATCATGCACCTGATCGAGATTATGGCCTTGTTGCGCGATCCGGATAATGGCTGTCCGTGGGATATCGAACAGACTTTCGCGACGATTGCGCCGCACACCATCGAAGAAGCCTACGAAGTCGCCGAGGCCATCGAGCTTGGCGACATGCCTGCCCTGGTCGATGAACTGGGCGACTTGTTGTTGCAGGTGGTTTTTCATGCCCGTATGGCCGAAGAAGACGCCCTTTTCAGCTTCGACGATGTCGCCCGGGCCATCTGCGACAAGTTGGTGCGCCGTCACCCGCACATCTTCGGCGACGCCGATATTAAAACAATGGAAGCGCAGACTCGTTCATGGGAAAGCCTGAAAGCCTCAGAACGCCAGGAAAAGCACGTCGGACAGGGTGAAAATACGGTGCCTCATAGCGCCCTGGATGGTGTCACAGCGGGTCTACCCGCCCTGACCCGCGCCCTGAAGCTGCAAAAACGCGCCGCCCGCGTCGGTTTCGACTGGCACCAGGCTGCCGATGTGTTGGCCAAGTTCGATGAAGAATCCAGGGAAATGGCCGCCGAAATGACCGCCGGAGCGGATAAAGAACGCTTGCAGGATGAATTGGGCGATCTGCTGTTTACTTGCGTCAATCTGGCCCGCAAACTGGACATAGACCCGGAAACGGCGCTGCGCCACGGCAACGCCAAATTCGAACGCCGCTTCAAAGCGATTGAGGGCATGCTTGCCGAGGAGGGTAAAACCCCGGAATCCTCGTCTTTAGATGAAATGGAAGTGCTGTGGCACCGGGCCAAAGCCGAAGGATGACTTCTATGGCGTTGAAAAAATTGAAAAATTTGCTTCTGGCCGCGCTGCTAAGCGTGCCGTTGAGCGGTTGTTACGTTCCTGCGAGTTTCGACGCCGAGATCGAAATCGGCCGCACCGGCTTTTATAAGGTCAAGTTCGACGGCTATATGGCCGAAACCAACCTGTTCAACAAGGTGGTCAAGGATTTCATCAGCCCGGCAGAAGAAAAAGAACGGGTCGAGCGCTTGAAAACGGACCTGATGCGCGATAGCGCGACCAAGGAATTCGAGTACCTGGAGAAAGGTCACTTCAGGATTTTGTGGGAAAAAGAGGGCGACATTTTGAAATCCAAAATGGTCTCCTTCCTGCGTCGCAACGAAAACCTGATTTCGATCAGCTACGTCAAGAAAAAGGCCATGGTGTCCATTCAGGGAACTTCCATATCGAAGCTCAATGCCCAGCGCATGATTGATTCCGGCCTGGGCCTGCAAGGCTCACTCAAAATAACCACAGACGCCAACGTTATCTCGCACAATGCCACCAAGGTCAAAGATGGCGAAGGCCGCAAAAAGATTTATTACTGGATTATCACCAGTCCCTTCGACCCTTCGCCCAAGCTAGCGTTTAATTTGCGCTAGGCCCCTGCTCCCCTTATTTTTCGCCGATTTGAATACGAAGAAATAAAAAATATTTCCGGTTCGGGAACTTTTTCGCTCGCTTTCCGTCTGAATGCTTGGGGACGCCGATTGCCGGCGGGACATCCATAAAGACATCAACAGGAAGCTAAGATTATGAGCAAAAAATTTCTCGTTAACTGCACACACGGAAACGAAGACCTGGAACGGGCATCGGTCGCCTTCATCGTCGCCAGCGCATCTGCGGCCATGGAAAATGAAACAGCCATGTTCCTGACCGCATCTTCGGTCGATCTGGTAACCAAACAGGGTGCCACAAACAAACAGGCCGATGGCTATCCGCCGGTCGGCGAATTGTTGAGCTCCTACCAGGAAAATGGCGGCCATATCTGGGTCTGCCCGGTCTGCGCCAAGGCCCGCGGCATCAATGCAGAGGACCTGGTCCCCGGCGCCGAAATTGCCGGCGCAGCCCGTACCATCGGCTTCGTCAGCGAAGGCGCGCAGATCCTTATTTAGTAACAAAATCAATATGGGCGGCAACTGGCAACCTTTGAAAGTTGCCGCCCTACCCCAAGAATTTAAAGGAATACAATCATGCAAGCAGCCACAGCATCAATCATCGCCGAACAGAGCGTTGACCGGGTATCCTTGGAACAACAGGTCAAGGATATGTATCAGCGCGTCGCCGAAAACCCCGATGGAGACTTCCACTTCGAAATGGGCCGGGCATTATGCGAACGCCTGGGCTATCCGAGCGTCGATCTGGACAGAATTCCGCAAGATGCCATCAAGTCATTTGCCGGTGTCGGTTACTATTTTCATCTGGCCAACCTGAAACCGGGCGAAGCGGTTCTCGATCTGGGCAGTGGCTCGGGTACCGATACCTTCGTTGCCGCCTTGCATGTGGGCGACACAGGGACCGTCACTGGCGTCGATATGACCGATGCTCAACGCGTCAAGGCAGCCGCCCTGCGCGATCAGGCTGGCATCGACAACATCGACTATATCAAGGCCTATATTGAAAAGCTGCCAGCGGGCGATGCCAGTTACGATGCTGTGATCAGTAATGGCGTCTTCAACCTGTCGGCAGACAAGGCCGCCGTCTTCACGGAAATCGCCCGCGTCCTTAAACCGGGTGGACGCTTGGCCATATCCGATATCGTCACCGAACAGCCGTTGCCCGAGGGTGTTTCGTGCAACGCCGATCTATGGGCGTCCTGCATCGGCGGGGCTATGCAGGAAGACGCCTATGCCCAGGCGATTGAGGCAAGCGGCCTGGAAGTCATCACCGTGGAGCCTATGCCATATGAATTCATTTCCGACAACGCCACCGGCGCTGCCGACAAATGGGGGGTCAAGGCAATCTCGCTGCTGGCCGTTAAAGCGCTCTGATGGGGGTTAAGTCAAGGAGGTGGCGTTCTGCTACCTCCTTGAAATCACTTGGAAAAAAACTTTTTTATAAAAAGATTATTATTTTGGGAACTTTTTTTAGCATTTTGCGTCAAGCTATTAGGGGGAGGACGGAACACTGGCTGACAACTTAACAGATCGGGAGTTTTTCTCGCGTGAGATTACCCAACACATGGGACCGCTCTACAACACAGCGCTACGTCTGTCGCGTAATCCCGACAGCGCCGAAGATCTGGTTGCCGAAACCGTCAGCACGGCCTGGGCGGCGTTCGCCAATCTTCAGGAGCGCGATCGATTTCGCGCCTGGATTTTCCGCATTCTCACAAACACCTTTATTTCCTCGGATCGCAAACAGAAGAGCGAAGGCGAGAGCGTTCCTTACGTTGAGGAACCCGGCGAAGGTGACGACGAGCAGTTCTCGTTGTTTGAATCCCTTCATCAGCCCTTTCTTCTGTGGTGGGACAACCCGGAGCAAACCTTCGTCAACAACCTGCTTCGCGAAGAAATCGATAGTGCTATCAATAGCTTGTCTGAAGAGTTCCGAACCGTCGTCATGCTTGTCGAGGTCCAGGGGTTCTCTTACGAGGAAACGGCCTGCATTATGGATGTCCCCGTCGGCACCATTCGATCGCGCCTTAAACGGGCGCGATCAAAACTGCAAAAGGCACTCTGGCAACAAGCTATGGATGTCGGAATTCGCCCAAAAACTAACCAGGAAAGTGCAAAAACATGACCGATTCTCATGATCATTCGGACAAAATAAGTTGCGATGATGTTTTGGCCCATCTGGTGGAATATCTCAATGGCGAGGTCGACGAGGCGAAACAAGGCGAAATCGATCATCACCTTAAGACTTGCCGGGAGTGCTATTCGCGGGCGGATTTCGAACGTGTGTTGAAAACACGGATCAAAAACGCCAACGCCGATGCGGTCCCAGATAGTCTGAAAAACAGAATAGACGGCTTGTTGAAAGATTTTTAATTTTCTCTCATAGTTTTCCTTCATATTTTTCCCTGGGGGGGGATGTTCGATGGTTGCTGTTTTATCCGATAAACGAGAATACATCATTGCCGCCGTTAAGGTGATGTATACCGATGTCGCGCGCAATCCTGACAAGGAATTTCATTTCCCGACAGGGCGCGCAGCTTGCCGGTT
>CBFDEA010000096.1:0-6613 GCA_965603695.1 uncultured Rhodospirillaceae bacterium
GCCTTGGTCCAGGAGCCTTCGTCGTTCAGGTCGATCGCAAGCAAGATATTATTAAACATGATCTGCTCCCCCTAAGCCAGTGCTTCGGCACGCAAACGCCGACGCTGTATGACAATGACAAAACACAAAAGCAGGACAGCCGGAATGAAGAATAATTCCTTGTCCATCCGTTCGGTCGGCACTTCAAGGCGGATAATTTGCACCGGCTCATCGGCATAAAAATCAAACGCCAGCATGGTCAGCGACAATGCCGTACTGGGCATTGGCTCGTCCAGAATGGCCATGTCGCCATCAATATTGACTGTTATTCCCGCTGCGGTCATCAGCCGCGTATCGCCATCACCAAGCGCCCCCAGGGGCACCAGAACGGTCGTTGTCGTCATGTCGCCATAGCGGCTATCGGGGCCGCTAACGACCATCCGCACGCTTCCATCCGCCGGTGCCTGCCCGGCCACCGACACGATCTGCGTGCCGGAAAGATAATCGTAGGGAGGACTGACTTGATCGAGCCAATAGCCCGGCCTGAACATGGTGAAGGCGATCAGCAGCAAAGTCGCCGATTCCCACAGCTTATTTCGCACGAACATATATTGTTGGGTGGCCGCCGCGAACGTCAGCATGGCGACAAGCGCAATGGCGAAGACAAACACCGCTTTAAGCGGGCCGACATTGATCAACAGCAGGTCGGTGTTGAAGATGAACAGGAACGGTAAGATCGCGGTCCGAACGTCATACATGAAACCCTGGATACCGGTGCGAATCGGATCACCCCCCGAAATGGCCGACGCCGCGAACGCCGCCAGGCCCACCGGTGGCGTATCGTCGGCGAGGATGCCAAAGTAGAAGACAAACATGTGCACGGCGATCAACGGCACGATCAAGCCGGACTGCGCGCCCACCGAGATAATGACCGGCGCCATCAAACTGGAAACGACGATATAATTCGCCGTGGTCGGCAACCCCATGCCCAGGACAAGGCTGAGTATGGCGACCAGAAACAGCATCAGCATCAAACTTCCGCCGGACAGGAACTCGACAAACTCACCCATGACCTGGTGGGCGCCGGTCAGCGATATGGTGCCAACGATGATACCCGCGGCACCCGTCGCCACGGCGATGCCGATCATATTGCGTGCGCCTGCGACCATGCCATCGATAAACTGGCTCCAGCCATGCTTGATGCCACCCATATAATCATGATCGTTACGCAGGAAGCCTTTCAGGCTGTGTTGGGTCAGGGCGATGAAGATCATGCCCATGGTCGCCCAGAACGCCGACAGACCCGGCGAGAAGCGCTCGATCATCAGGCACCACACCAGCACGACGATCGGCAGCAGATAATACAGGCCCGTTTTCACCGTCGGTCCAAGCTCCGGCGTCGCCAACATAGGTTTTGCCAAATCATCGGGATCAAGATCGGGAAGCAGCGAAGCAACCTTGGCAAGGCCGACATATCCCACCAGGAACAGCGCCATCGCGGCGTAGATGGTTGCCTCGCCAAAAACGCCCTTGGTCCAGCCCAGGCCGTAATAAATCGCCCCACCCAAACCGGCGACGACGAGGAAGCCCAGAAGAGCATTGGCAATACGCTTTACGATCGTCTGCACGGGGCCACTGCGCGGCAAGCCTTCAAGGCCGAGTTTCATGGCCTCAAGATGGACGATGTAAAGCAGGGCAATGTAGGAAATCAGGGCCGGCAGAAAGGCGTGGCGGATGACGTCCATATAACTGATGCCGACATATTCAATCATCAAGAATGCGGCCGCGCCCATAACCGGAGGCGTTAGTTGACCGTTGGTGCTCGATGCCACTTCAACGGCACCGGCTTTCTCAGCCGTGAAGCCGGTGCGTTTCATAAGCGGAATGGTGAAAGTGCCCGTGGTCACCGTGTTGGCGATTGAGGAGCCCGAAATCATCCCCGTCATCGCCGAGGACAGCACGGCGGCCTTGGCCGGGCCACCCCGGAAATGGCCCAACATCGCTAATGAGGTTTTGATGAAATAAGCACCGGCACCGGCTTTCTCAAGGATTGAGCCAAACAGCACGAACAAGAAAATCATCGACGCCGAAACCCCAAGGGCGACGCCGAAAACGCCTTCGGTCTGCATCCAGTAATGGCCAAGCGCCTTGGAATATGACGCGCCCTTCCACTGGATGACCTCGGGCAGTGATGTGCTATGGCCGAAGAAGACATACAACATGAATACCGAGGCGACCACCACCAGGGGCAACCCCAGGGAGCGATATGTTGAAATCAACAACACCGTCATACCGATTGCCGAAATGATCAAATCTGTCTGGGTCCAAAGACCGGGACGCAGTGCGATTTCGTTCTTGAAAATTGGCATATACAGACACACCGCCACACCGGCGGCGGCTAAAACCCAGTCGTACCAAGGAATGGTGCGCCTGGGCGAAGTCTTAAACAATGGGAACGCCGTGGCCGCCAGAAACAGGGCGAAGGCCAGATGAACGGCGCGGGCTTCATCGGAATTAAACGTTACATTGACGCCGATAACGCGGGTCAGCCAGAACGGCACGTTGGAGGAGATATAAATCTGAAAAAATGACCAGGCCAGAGGAACCAGGACCAACATCTTGCCCTGCAAGCCTGAAGGGTTGCGCGCACCGGTGTCGTTTTCGGCAACCATATCTTCTACCGACGACGTCATGTTGACGGATGCAGATTCGGATTCGGTTTCCTGAGCCATCGTCCCCCCCTGGGAATAACAAAACTAATATTAAAAAAACCGCCGGGGCTATTTTTAGCTCCCGGCGGCGTATCGTTTTAGGACTTTATTTCATCAGGCCCAATTCTTTGTAGGCCTTGATGGCACCTGGATGCAGCGGAGCGGACAAGCCGTCGCTGACCATGGTTTTCGGGTCCAGCGTAGCGAATGCCGGATGCAGTTTGCGGAATTGCTCAATATTAACCATCGTTTCCTTGGCGACGATGTAGGCGACTTCATCGGGCACGTCGGCAGAAGTCACAAACGTCGCGCCGACACCAAAGGTGGTGGTGGCGCTTGGCGTACCGGTGTACATCCCGCCGGGAATGACGGCGACACGGTAATAGGCGTTATCCTTGACAAGCTTGTCGATCGGCGCACCGCTGACATTGACCAGCTTAACATCGCAGGACGTGGTGGCTTCCTTGATGGCAGCAGCCGGATGACCGATGGTGTAAATCATGGCATCGATCTTGTTGTCACAAATCGCGGCCGCCATTTCCGAGCCCTTGAGTTCGGAAGCCAGGGCGAAATCGCTGTTTTTCATGCCAAAGGCGTCCATGACGACTTCCATGGTGGCGCGCTGGCCGGAGCCTGGGTTGCCGATATTGACGCGCTTGCCCTTCAGGCCCTCAAAGCTCGTGATGCCGGAATCGCCACGCACGAGCAAAGTGAACGGCTCGGGATGGACGGAGAACATGGCGCGAAGTTTCGCAAACGCACCGGCATCTTTGAATTTGGAAGTGCCGTGAAAGGCATGAAACTGCCAATCAGATTGGGCGACACCGAATTCAAGTTCGCCTGCGCGGACATTATTAATATTGTAAACCGAACCGCCGGTGCTTTCCGCCGAACAGCGAATGCCGTGTTCTTTGCGTTTCTTGTTGACCAAACGGCAGATCGCGCCGCCCGTTGGGTAGTAAACGCCCGTTACGCCACCGGTGCCGATGGAAACAAATTTTTGCTCCGCAGCAGCAGGTGTCGGCGCAACGGCAAACGAAATCGCCGTCACAACGGCGGCTGCCGTCAACATGCTTCCCTTAAGTAGATTGTTCATAAATTATCTCCCCACTCTTGTTTTGAGTTATTAAAAAACTGGATTCATTTGATGGATATTTCACGCACGAACATGAAAGTTGTTACCGTATACAGTCCTTGCAGGCTGCTTCATTCCGGTGTTTTTTTACCTTTCAAGATCAAACTCATAATCGACGAGCCTAATAGTCACTGCGCATATTAGAGCAAACAACACGACACCATCCATCTTCCGTTCAACCGGGAAATAATTGTTTGGGGCCGTGAAATTGCGACTCTGCGGCATAACGACACCTAGCCATTATACCGACCATTCATGATACAAATGTTTTCGAATGATACAAGTCAGTATTTCAGGGATAACCTAGGCGAAGGCTCGCACAGTCTACTTTTCGATGGCCTGCCAGACATCCAGTGCCTGGCGGGTCTCGGCAACGTCGTGAACGCGCAGGATGGCCGCTCCGCGGGCGACACCCGACAAGCCAGCCGCCAGCGATCCGCCGAGACGTCGGGCGGCAACGTCTTGTCCCGATAAATGGCCGATAAAGCTTTTTCGTGAGACGCCGAGAACCAACGGGCAGCCAAGACTGCTGAAGACGTCCAGATTGCGCAACAGCGCCAGATTGTGCTCCAGGGTTTTACCGAAACCGATGCCGGGGTCGATGGCGATCCGCGCCATGGCGATACCGGCATCCAGGCAGGCCTTGATACGACCTGACAGATAATCCCGGACCTCGCTAACAACGTCGCCGTAGACCGGCTCGTCCTGCATGACTTGAGGTTCGCCACGCATGTGCATGAGCACAACGGAGGCATTTGATGAGGCGACCACGCCGAGGGATTGCCGGTCGCCCTGAAGGGCACTGACGTCGTTTATGACGCGCGCCCCGGCGGCAATGGCTGCGGCCATGACCGGGGCGTGACGGGTATCGACGGAAACGCAAAGCCCCTGCCCGGCCAGATTTTCGATGACCGGAATAACGCGCTCGAGTTCTTCATCGAGGGAAACCGGTTCGGCACCGGGCCTGGTAGACTCGCCGCCAATATCGAGAATATCAGCGCCATCCCGGGCCAGCGCGCGGGCATGCGCGATAGCCCGCTGGGCGTCCGGCGTATTGCCGCCATCGGAAAAACTATCCGGCGTGACATTGACGACACCAAGAATCAGGGGCCGATCAAGGGACAGTCCGGCAAAGGTGGACATGCTGGACAAGGCCGAAGCGTCAGTTTCCGGGCAGCGGTTCAACGCCGCCGATGCCGCCTTTCGGCTTGCTTTTTTCTTTCGGCCCACTGCTTGGAACCGAAGACGTCTTGCCGCCGTCGGTCGGGTCGTCATCGAGATCGGGACGCAGGATCTTCTCGCCGTTCAAAAGCGCATTGACCTCGTCTCCGGTCAGGGTCTCGTATTCGAGCAGCGCCTGGGCGATCATCTCTAACTCATCATCATGGTCGGTGAGAATCTTGCGGGCCTGGGTTTCGGCTTCCTCAATCAGGCGGCTGACTTCTGAGTCGATGATCTGATGGGTATGATCGGAGACATTCTTGTGCTGGGTTACCGAGCGACCAAGGAAGATTTCCTCCTCGTTTTCGCTGTAACGCTGCGGCCCCAGTTTTTCACTGAAACCGTATTCGGTGACCATGCGACGGGCCATTTCGGTGGCCTGCTGAATATCGTTACCGGCACCGGTGGTAATGTTTTCAATACCAAAAATCAGTTCTTCGGCGACACGGCCACCGAACATCATCGCCAGTTTCGATTCAAGTTCCAGCTTGGAGTAGGTGTAACGGTCGCGCTCGGGCAGTGACATGGTAACGCCCAACGCCCGTCCACGTGGAATGATCGTGACCTTGTGCAGCGGATCGTGCTTGGCCACATGAATACCGACAAGGGCGTGACCGGCTTCGTGGTAGGCGGTCAGCTTTTTCTCTTCAAGGGTCATCACCATCGAGCGCCGCTCGGTGCCCATCATGATCTTGTCCTTGGCGGCTTCGAATTCGGCCATGGTGACGACGCGCTTCGACGCACGGGCAGCATGCAAAGCCGCTTCGTTAACCAGATTGGCCAGATCGGCACCGGAAAATCCGGGTGTACCACGGGCGATAACACGGGCATCCACATCGGGAGCCATCGGCACCTTCTGCATGTGAACTTTAAGAATTTTCTCGCGGCCAACGATGTCTGGATTAGGCACCGTCACCTGACGGTCGAAACGACCGGGGCGCAGCAATGCCGGGTCGAGAACGTCCGGGCGGTTTGTCGCGGCGACCAGGATCACACCTTCGCTCGACTCGAAACCGTCCATTTCGACCAACAACTGATTCAACGTCTGCTCACGCTCATCATTGCCGCCGCCAAGACCGGCGCCGCGATGGCGTCCGACGGCGTCAAGCTCATCGATGAAAATGATGCACGGGGCGTTTTTCTTGCCCTGTTCGAACATGTCACGGACACGCGAGGCACCGACACCGACGAACATTTCGACGAAGTCTGAACCGGAAATAGAGAAGAACGGCACGTTGGCCTCGCCAGCGATGGCGCGGGCCAGCAACGTCTTGCCGGTACCCGGAGGGCCAATCAGCAGACAGCCTTTGGGGATTTTTCCACCCATGCGCTGATAGCGCTGCGGGTTTTTCAGGAAGTCGACGACTTCCTCGACTTCCTGCTTGGCTTCTTCAATACCGGCGACATCATCGAACGTCACCCGGCCAGCGGTTTCGGTAAGCAACCGGGCCTTCGATTTACCGAAGCCCATAGCCTTGCCGGTGCCGCCTTGCATCTGGCGCATGAAGAAAATCCAGACACCAATCAGCAGCAACATCGGGAACCAGGAAATAAGAATTCCCCACAG
>CBFDEA010000097.1:0-6571 GCA_965603695.1 uncultured Rhodospirillaceae bacterium
AATTGAGATATCCGGTATACCAGGTCGAATCCGTGAAGATTGTGATGTAGTTCTCAAAGGTGAATTCCTGCGGCCACAAAGTGAATGAGCCGAGGATCTCGTTGGTCGTCTTGAACGACATGTTAAGCAGCCAATAAATCGGCAGCATCAGGAACAGGATATAGATTGTCGGCACCAGCCATTTAGCATTCTTCATCACTGGTCCTCGTCTTTCATCATCAGGGTGTAGAAAACCCAGCAGACCAGCAGGACGATCAGGAAGTAGATCAGCGACATCGCCGCCGCCGGTCCTAAGTCAAACTGTCCCAAGGCGATTTTCACCAGATCAATGGACAGGAACGTGGTGGCGTTTCCGGGGCCGCCGCCGGTCAGCACGAAGGGCTCGGTGTAGATCATGAAACTGTCCATGAAACGCAGCAGAATGGCGATGGTCAGGACCCGCTTCATTTTGGGCAGTTGAATATGGCGGAACACCGCCCAGCCACCGGCACCGTCAATCTTGGCGGCCTGAAAATAGGCGTCCGGGATAGAACGCAAACCGGCATAGGCCAGCAGCACCACCAGCGACGTCCAGTGCCAAACATCCATCAGGATTGTCGTGAACCACGCGGCTGTTGGGTCTTGGGTGAAGTTATAATCAATGCCAAGACCATTAATCATGCGACCCAGCAGGCCAATTTCGGGCAAGGCAAAAATATTCCACATGGCGCCGACGACGTTCCAGGGAATAAGCAGCGGCAAGGCCATCAGGACCAAACACACCGAAACCCAAAAGCCCTTTTGCGGCATGGTAAGGGCAATGGCGACACCAAGCGGTATTTCGATCACCAGAATAATGCTGGTGAACGACAATTGGCGCAGCAAAGAGGCGTGAAAGCGTTCGGAATGCAGCACGTCTTCAAACCATTTAACGCCTTCCCAGAAGAACACGTTGTTGCCGAAGGTTTCCTGTACCGAATAATTGACCACTGTCATCAGCGGGATCAGCGCATTGAAGGCGACCAGGGCGACCACCGGCAGGACAAAGAACCAGGCTTTTTGATTGGTTGATTTCATCGCCATATCACTTAGCCCCCGCCATCCAGCCATCGATATAGACCCTTGTGTGGGCCGGATCAAAACTGACATAGGCACCGTCGGCGGGAATTTCCTCGCCCTCCGGCACTAACAATTTGATGCTGTTATCGCCGTGACGCACCTCGACGACACGGAAACGACCGAGGTCGATGGACTTAACGACATTGACCGGAATGCCATCGCTGGCGAAATTAACAAATTCCGGGCGCACGCCTATTTCGCTGCGTCCTTTCGCGCCTGCGGGGGCCGCGTTTGCCGTTTGCAGCGCCTGACCAGCGAACATAGCCTTGCCGCTATCGATACTGCACGGCAACACATTCATGCCGGGCGAACCGATGAAGTGGCCGACGAAGGTGTGCTGCGGACTCTCAAACAATTCGACCGGGGTGCCAATTTGAACAACCGTCCCGTCGTGCATAACGACGACCTGATCGGCAAAAGTCAGCGCCTCTGTCTGGTCATGGGTGACGTAGATCATGGTCGCGCCGACCCGCTGGTGCAACTCCTTCAACTTCGAGCGCAACAGCCATTTCAGGTGTGGGTCGATGACCGTCAGCGGTTCGTCAAACATGATGACGTTGACGTCTTCACGGACCAGTCCCCGGCCCAACGATATTTTCTGCTTACCGTCCGCCGTCAGGCCGGAGGCACGTTTATTCAGGGTATCGGACAGATCAAGCATGGCGCCGATCTCACGCACCCGCTTGTCGACGATGGCCTCGTCAATGCCACGATTGCGCAAGGGAAAGGCCAGATTGTCGTAAACGCTCATAGTGTCGTAGACGACGGGAAACTGGAAAACCTGGGCGATGTTGCGGGCGTCCGGCGGTTGATGAGTGACATTGTGCTCGTCGAACCAGACCTCGCCTTCGCTCGGGGCAAGCAGGCCCGATATGATGTTAAGCAGTGTTGTCTTGCCGCAACCCGATGGCCCAAGCAGCGCGTAAGCGCCGCCATCACGCCACTGCACGCTCATTTCCTTCAAAGCCCAGTCCATATCATCGGATGGATTGGCCGCGTAACTGTGGCGAATATCCTTGAGGGTAATCATCGACATATTTTGTATTCCCTCATGCCGCTATCCGATTGTCATCGAGATCGAAGAACAGGCAGCGATCGACGTCGATATGAAATTCGGCCTGTTCGCCGACCTTGTTGGCGTGGACACCGTGCGATTGCGATATCCAGGTCTGGCCATCCAGGACGAAGTGGGCAACGCTTTCCGAACCGCTCAACTCGGTCACCAGAACCGGCCCCGATACCTTGACGCTGGCCCCGCTGGGTGCAAGGGGCGTGATGTGATGGGCACGAACGGCCATGTTGTAGTGACCATCGGATATATGTTCCTGAGACGGGGTGACAGCCCAAGAAACCTGATCGTTCAAATAAATCCGTCCGTCTTTCTTGGTCACCGGCGCGGAATTGATCGGCGGGTCGGAAAAAACTCTGGCCGCGCGCAGGCTCGCCGGTTGCCGGTATACCACAGATGTTTCACCAAATTGGGTAATGTGTCCGTTATGCAGGGCCGCGGTATGGCCACCTAAAGCCAAGGCCTCTGCCGGTTCACTGGTGGCGTAAACCACCATGCAGCCACGGTCGGCAAACAACTTAGGCAAGTCGTCGCGCAACTCTTCACGCAGTTTGTAATCCAGGTTGGCCAGCGGCTCGTCCAGTAAAACCAGATCGGAATCCTTGACCAGGGCGCGGGCAAGGGCGGTGCGTTGTTGCTGGCCGCCCGATAATTCATTGGGATTGCGTCCCAGCATCGGCGTCAATTTAAGCATTTCGGCGACCCGGCCGACCCGCTCTTCGATCTCGGCGCGCGACATCCTGACCACACGTAGGGGCGAGGCGATGTTATCGAAGACGGAAAAATTCGGATAATTGATGAACTGTTGATGGACCATTGAGACATTGCGCTTCTGCACCGCAATGCCGGTCACGTTCTTGCCTTGAAACCATATTTCGCCTGATGTCGGGCGTTCGAGTCCGGCCATCAATTGGATCAGCGAGGTCTTCCCCGACAGCGTCGTGCCGAGCAGGATATTAAAGCCCTCGTCCTTAAGCTCGACGGAGGTGTCATAGATGTGGGTTTCAGAACCGACCCGTTTAACGACGTTTTTCAGGACAAGGCTCATCGACTTAAATCAACTTCTAGGGGGTGGAAAATTCAGTTGGCAATCTTAATCTAATTTGCCAATTCTGGCTAAGCCAGAAACCCGATTGGTGCCGGAGAGCATTCATGCTCCCCGACACCCTTCAGGAGTCGTTTATTAGCTGGTGATTATTTCGCCCAGCGTTTGATCAGCTCTTCATAGGCGATTGTTTCGCCTTTAGGCTTCTCGTTAGCCAGTTTCGCTTTTGGCGAACCGGGTTTGTTGAGCCAGACCGAAGGGTCTGATTCCGGATTCAGGCGTGGTCCGCAACCACCGTACACATTGGCTTTTTCATCGGCAGACTGCATACGAGACATCACAAGGTCCATCTCGGTGGCAAGCCTGTCCATGGCCTGTTGTGGGGTGAAGGCGCCTGAGTTGACGTCACCAATCTGCTGCCACCAAATCTGTGCCAGCTTCGGATAATCGGGAACGTTAATACCGGTCGGTGACCACAGAACGCGGTCGGGCGAGCGATAGAATTCAACCAGACCGCCCAGGTTGGGAGCACGATCCGTGAACGATTTGTGATTGATCGTCGAGTCGCGAATGAAGGTCAGGCCAACATGGCTTTTCTTCACGTCGAGAGTTTTGGAAACGACGAACTGGGCATAGAGCCAGGCCGCTTTGCGGCGATCAACCGGAGTAGACTTGAACAGCGTCCACGAACCGGCATCCTGATAACCAAGTTTCTGGCCTGTTTTCCAGTAAGGACCGTGCGGAGACGGAGCCATCCGCCACAGCGGCTTGCCGGCATTATCGACGGTGTTGTTGCCTTCGCTTTTCGGGGCCACCATGGACGCGGTAAAGGCGGTGTACCAGAATATCTGCTGGGCGACGTTGCCCGTGGAAAGGGCCGGCAACGACTGATAGAAGTCATAGCTTGCGGCACCCGGAGGGGCGTACTTGCGCAGCCATTCATCCCATTTGCGAATGGCGTAAACAGCCGCAGGACCGTTGGCCGCACCACCACGGGACACCGAAGCGCCGACCGGGTTGCACGAGCCTTTTTCCATGCGGATGCCCCATTCATCGACGGGAACGCCGTTGGGCTCGCCTTCGGAACCGGCACCGGCCATTGAAAGCCAGGCGTCGGTCATACGCCAACCCAGATCGGGGGCGCGTTTGCCGTAATCCATATGGCCGTAGATTTTCTTGCCGTCAATTTCCTTGACGTGAACCGAGAAGAATTCGGCAATATCTTCATAAGCCGACCAGTTGACCGGAACACCAAGGGCGTAACCGTAACGGGCCTTAAACTTCTTTTGCAGGTCGGCCCGGTCGAACCAGTCCTTACGGAACCAATAAAGGTTGGCGAACTGCTGATCAGGAAGCTGATAAAGCTTTCCGTCCGGCCCCGTGGTGAACGACTTGCCGACAAAATCATCGACGTCAAGCATCGGGTTGGTGACATCCTTGCCCTCGCCAGCCATCCAGTCGGTCAGGTTGACCGCCAGTTGCAGGCGCGAGTGAGTGCCAATCAGATCGGAGTCGTTGATGTAGGCGTCGTACAGATTGCGGTTGGTCTGCATTTGCGTCTGCACGGCCTGAACGACTTCACCTTCACCAAGGATCTGGTGATTGACCTTAATGCCGGTGATTTCTTCGAAGGCCTTGGTCAGGGTCTTGGATTCATAGGTGTGCGTCGGAATACCTTCCGAAAGCACATTGATTTCCATACCCTTGAAAGGTTGAGCGGCCTTGATGAACCACTCCATTTCCTTCATTTGATCGGTTTTTGACAAGGACGATGGCTGGAATTCACCATCGACCCATTTCTTTGCTTCCGCCGAGCCCGCGTGAGCGGTGCCAGCGGACATAACAAGCGCCGCACCTGTCACTGCGGCGAGTAATCTCGCTTTCATCCTTAGAATCCTCCCTGTTATTAATTTATGACGTATGAATCCCAGCGAGAACTATCATATGAAAGAAAACGAAGGTCAACCGAAAATAATCGATGGGTATGTTGCCATTAAATTTTCACTTCGTTAAGTTTGTTCCCTATGGACGAGCACATAAGATGGTATATTTGCATTTATTACGAATTTTGGGTTCAACATGAAACCAGTGACGCCCCGCCAGCACGACATCGTTGAACGCGCCCGCCAACAAGGGCGGGTGATCGTTGACGAGCTTGCCGGTCACTTCAAGGTCACCCCACAAACGATCCGCAAGGATCTCAATGAGCTTTGCGACAGGGGCATCCTGCAACGGGTTCACGGCGGTGGCGTACATATTTCCGGGGTGACAAATTTCGCTTACGAATCCAGACGCACCCTGGCGGCCGACGAAAAACAACGCATCGGTGCCAAGGCCGCGTCCCTGGTCCCCGACAACAGCTCGCTGCTGATCAACATCGGCACGACGACGGAACAGGTCGCCCATGCCCTGCGCGGCAAGCGGGGCCTTCTGGTCATCACCAATAACATCAACGTGGTCAACATCCTGCGGGGGACCCCCGATATGGAAGTCATCGTCGCCGGTGGGGTTGTCCGCCCGACTGACGGCGGCGTCGTCGGCGAGGTGACGGTCGATTTTATCCGTCAGTTCAAGATGGATTACGCGATCATCGGCGTCTCGGCGATCGACGAGGACGGCTCGCTTCTCGACTATGATTACCGCGAGGTCAAGGTCGCCCAGGCGATCATCGAAAACGCTCGCCACACCATCCTTGTCGCCGACAGCACAAAGTACGAACGCTCCGCCCCGGTGCGCATCGGCCACATCTCGCAGCTGTCAAGTTTTGTCACCGACCAGCCCCTGCCGCAGGCTCTTGCCGCCATCTGCACTGAAAATGGCGTCCACGTCATAATCGCCGACGAAGAATAAAACAATCTGATTAGATTCACTTATTTTCGTTGTAGGTTCGTTTTTCTTCAAATATGGTTTCGTTTATTCTGCATTTATCTAAGTACCCATTGCGCGGTACCGGGAGGAAGAGTGAACGAAACGCTCTACGATATCGCCATTATCGGCGGTGGGATCAACGGCTGCGGCATTGCGCGGGACGCCGCCGGTCGAGGCCTGAGTGTTTTCCTGGCCGAGAAGGACGACCTGGCGAGCGGAACATCGTCGGCCTCGACAAAGCTGATCCATGGCGGCCTACGCTATCTGGAATATTATGAATTCAGGCTGGTTCGCGAATCCTTGCGTGAGCGCGAAGTGCTTTGGGCAATGGCACCGCATATTATTGAGCCACTGCGGTTTATCCTGCCACACATGAAAGGTCTGCGCCCGGCCTGGCTAATCCGGCTCGGGCTTTTCCTTTATGATCACCTGGGGGGTCGGGTGCTTTTGCCCGGCTCGCACTTCGTCGATCTGAAAAGCGACCCTGTTGG
>CBFDEA010000098.1:0-6490 GCA_965603695.1 uncultured Rhodospirillaceae bacterium
GTGACCCCGAGCGGCGCTTGCGCATTGGCTATGTCTCCGCCGATTTCTGCCTGCATTCGGCTTATCTGGGCTTTGGTCCCTTGATCATGGATCACAATCGTAACGACTTCGACGTCATCTGCTACGATGCCAGCGTTGTTCACGATGACATCAGTGAGGCCCTGCAAGGGGGCGCCTCGGACTGGCGTTTCATCACAGGCATGAGCGACGATGAGCTGGCCGGGATCATCCGCGATGACGCCATCGATATTCTCGTCGACCTGTCCGGTCACACCCGTGGCAACCGCTTAAAGGTTTTCGGTCACAAACCGGCCCCCCTTCAGATAAGCGGCATCGGCCACATGGCCCCGGGTATTACGACCATCGACTACCGCCTGACCACGGATCGCCTGACACCGCCTGATAAGGAAAGTTTTCACCCCGAAAAACCAATTTACCTGAATACGTTCTTCGGCTTCACGCCGCCGCCGAATTCGCCGCAAGTGGGCCCCCTTCCGTGCCTTGAAAATGCCGCCATAACCTTTGGCTACATGGGCCGACTTAGTCGGGTTTCCGATGAGGCTCTGGGGCTTTGGGCGCGGATCCTTGGCGATCTTCCCGGCGCGCGTCTATTGCTCAAATACAGCCAACTGGACGATCCCAAGAGCCGCCAAAACATCAAGCGGATATTTTCGGATTTAGGCATTGCCGAGGACCGCCTGATCCTGCTTGGCAAGACGGCACAGCCCGAACACCTTGATACCCATAACCGTGTTGACATGGCTTTTGACACCTTCCCCCACGGCGGCGGCATGACGACCATGGATTGCCTGTGGATGGGCGTTCCGGTGATTGGCCTGGTCAACCCGGAAAGGGCCAGCGGCCGTATCGTCGATTGTATTTGCAGCCCGTTGGAACTTAGCGGGTGGATCGCCGAGAGCACCGAGGAATACCACGCCATCGCCCTGCAATGGGCGCAACGAACGCAAGAGCTTGCTGAAATTCGTCAGGCCCTGCGCGGCAAGTTGTGCGATGCTTATTTTCGTTTCCCCGGTGATGTCGAAAAATCTTACCGGCTTATCTGGCAGCGCTGGTGCAAGGGCGAAGCCGCAAGCGCGCTTTGCCCGACAAACGACGTCAACACCGGCGAGCAGGATTACGCCGATGCCATCGAGCATCATCGCAACGCCCGCTGGCCCGAGGCCGAAGCCGCTTACCGGAAGTATCTGGCGGCAAACCCAGATGCCCCTTCGGCGCTCCTCAACCTGAGTGCCATCGTCCTGCAATCGGGAAATTATGATGAAGCAATAATCCTTTCTCGCCGGGCCATCGCCAGCAAGCCCGACCATGCCGGGGCACACAACAATCTGGGCACAGCATTGCAGAAACTCGGCCAACTGGATGAAGCCGTCAGCAGCTTTGAGAAAGCATTGAGTCTGGCCCCGGACGACGCGGCGCTGCACAACAACAAGGGCAACGCCCTGGTCGAGAAAGGCCAACCCGAGGAGGCCATCCCCTGTTTCAAGCAAGCGCTCGCCCTTAACCCTGATTACGCCGAGGCATCTTTCAACATGGGCAACGCCTTAAAAGATTTGGGAAAATTGGAAGAGGCCATTTCTTACCTGCGCCATAGCATCTCCATCAATCCCCATCTCGCTACCGCTCACTATAATCTGGGAAGGGCCTACGCCGATACCGGCCAATTCGATCCGGCGCTTTCCAGCTACCGTCAGGCAATTGAATTAAGACCGGATTTCGAAGATGCACATAGCAATATTCTTATGACCTTGCACTACGCACCATCGACGACCGGCGCGGATCTTTTTGCAGCCGCCACGACTTGGGCGCGCCCGTATAACCAGGCCATCCCGGAACCGCAATTTCAAAATACTGCCGACCCTGAGCGTCGACTTCGGATCGGTTATGTGTCGGCTGATTTCTCCAATCACCCGGTTGGCTTTTATCTGCGTGGCATCCTACCCTTTCATAATGACGATAAGGTTGAGATCGCCTGTTATTCAAACTCTCGTAAATCTGACGAGACGACGGCACGGTTGTGTGCCAGTGCCTCAATCTGGCGGGATGTGAGCGGCCTTTCTAACGAAGCGATGGCTGCGCAGATCAGTGAAGACGGTATTGATATCCTGGTCGATTTGTCCGGTCACACGGCGGGCCATCGATTGCCCGTGTTCGCTCTCAGGCCTGCCCCCGTGCAGGTAACCTGGATGGGATACACCGGCACGACCGGACTTGCGGCGATAGACCATATTCTGGCTGACCATTTTGTCATCCCGGAAAACGAGCAGGATTTATATAGCGAATCGGTAGTTTATCTACCGGGATGTTATCTCTGTTTTGAACCGCCAGAATATAATTTTGCTACTGTTTCGCCACCGGCAATGGATGCTGGGCTTGTCACCTTCGGCAGTTTCAACAACCGGATGAAAATAACTACCGAAGCGATCAGTGCATGGGCACAAATACTCGACGCCGTCGCCGGTTCACGGCTCTTGCTGAAGACGCCCCAATTTGACAACGCGGTCGCTCGCGCTTCTCTTCTGGATCAGTTTTCCAGCCACGGCATTGAAGCAGAAAGATTGTTGCTCGAAGGACGTTCGCCACGATCAGATTTGCTGCGTGCCTATCAGCGTGTCGATATCGCCCTTGACACCCAGCCTTTCGGTGGCGGCATGACCACGGCTGAAGCGTTGTGGATGGGCCTGCCGGTGGTAACCTTACGCAGCCCACGCTGGTCCGGGCGCCTGGGCGAGACTCTGTTGAACGGTTTAGGCATGTCGGAACTGGTTGCCGACAATCCGCAGCACTACCACGACCTAGCCGTCTCTCTGGCCAACGACCTGCCCCGACTAGGGCAATTGCACGCTCAGTTACACGATGCAGTCGTCGCCTCACCGCTATGCGATGGCGCGGCCTTCATCAACAAACTGGAACTGGCATACCGGAAGATGTGGCAGGGCTGGTGTACGAGACAGGATAAGAAATGAACCGCAAACAACGACGCACCGAAGAGAAAGCGGCAAAAAAATCAGGCACGAAGAGCGTAACAATAGCGCCCGCGCAACAGTCCCTGAACATCCAGCAGTCCCTGAACCTCGCCATTAATCATCACACGGAAGGGCGCTTACCCGAAGCCGAAAAGCTCTATAAACAAATCCTGGAAATCGATCCTAATCAACATGTCGCCATGCATCTGCTTGGGGTTATTGCCCATCAAGTCGGCAATAACGACATTGCCGTTGTTCTCATCTCCAGAGCCCTTGAGATCAATCCACTTTTTGACGAGGCGCACAACAATCTTGGCATCGTGCTCCACTCCCTTGGCAAGATTGACGAGGCCATCGCCAGTTACCACAAGTCGCTTGCCACCAATCCCCTTTACATTAAGGCCTACATTAATCTTGGCAATGCACTGTATGGACTTGGCAAGACAGATGAAGCCATAGCCAGTTATCACAAGGCAATTGCAATCGATCCAGATTATGTTGATGCCCATAACAACCTGGGCAAGACCTATCAGGATCTGGGGGAGATGGAGCTTGCCATCGCATGCTTTCGAAAAGCGCTCGCCATCAATCCCGACCTTGCAATAGCCCATAGTAGCCTGATCTTTACGCAGGACTACATCCCAACGATTAATCAGGCAGAACAGCAGATTGAGCGCAGGCTTTGGAACGAACAGTTCATCCGACCCCTAGCCAAGAACATAAAACCCCACTCCAACAACATGGACCCCGACCGCCGTTTACGCATCGGCTATGTCTCTGCCGACTTCTGTAATCATTCCGCCTTCCAAGGGTTCGCGCCGTTGATCCTAGATCACGATACCAGGAATTTCGATGTGATCTGCTACGATGCCACGATGGCCCACGATCAGGTCAGCGTGGCTTTGCACGCCGCAGCTACAGACTGGCGCACCGTCGGGGGTATAAACGATGACGTATTGGCACAAACCATCCGTGACGACGCCATCGACATCCTGGTTGATCTGTCCTCTCATACGCTTGGCAATCGTCTGAAAGCCTTCGGTTATAAACCGGCACCGCTCCAGGTAACAGGCATCGGTCATTTATCACCTGGCATCTCGACAATAGACTACAGGTTGACCACCGGCCTGATCACGCCGCCAGAAGAAGAAAACCTTTACCCTGAAAAACCCATTTACCTGAACACATACTTTGGGTTCACCCCGCCCCCCGACGTGTCCCCCGTAGGCCCGCCGCCGTGCCTTGAGAACGGTTTCATTACCTTTGGCTTCCTTGGTCGGTTCAACAAGGTTTCCGATGAGGTTCTGGAACTGTGGGCAAGGATACTGCTAGATGTTTCCCAGGCCCGCTTGTTGCTTAAATTCCGTGAACTGGACAACCCAACCACCCGACAAAAAATCAAGGATGCGTTTTCCAGATTCGGCATTCCAGAAGATCGCCTGATCCTTCTTGGAAGAACCGACCAACACGAACACCTTAACGTTCATAACCGTGTTGACATCATCTTAGACACCATTCCCCATGGCGGCGGCATTACGACCATGGAAAGTTTGTGGATGGGAGTTCCCGTCATCGGGCTTCTGAACCCGAATAAGGCCGGTGGACGTATCATTGAAAGTATCTGCCAGCCTTTGGGGCTTGAACAGTGGGTCGCACGGAGCCATGAACAATATCATGCCATCGCCGTTGAAAAGGCTAAAAGTAAAAACGAACTGACAATAATCAAACGGGGCCTGCGTCAACAGGTCTCAGACGTTTATTCGCACTTCCACAAGGATATTGAAAAATCCTACCGACTCATCTGGAAGCGCTGGTGCAATGGCGAGGCTACTACTACGCTCGACCCCCGCAATAATAAGCTCATGACGTGACTTCTGTTTCAGTCAGGAATCCTCTAGTGATACTTCTATCGATGATTTGTCAGGACACGAGATGAACCGCAAACAACGTCGTGCCGAAGAGAAAGCGGCAAAAAAAACAGGCATGAAGAGCGCAACAATAGCATCCGCACAGACGGACTCCGTAGACCAGGACTACGCCATCGCCGTTGAGCATCATCGCAACGGCCGCCTCAACGAAGCAGAGACCGCCTACCGAAAAGTTCTGGCGGCCAATGCCGACTTCAGTTCTGCACTTCTCAACCTGAGCAGCATCATTCAGCAATCGGGACGCTTTGAAGAGGCCATTGAGCTTTCACGCAGGGTCATCGTCTTGCAACCCGGTCACGCCGGTGCTCATAACAACCTGGGTGCCGCTCTACAAAAATTGAAAAAATTCGACGAGGCCGTCACAGCCTTTAAGAAGGCCTTGATCATTACGCCTGACGATGCATCGATGCACAACAACATGGCCAATACCCTGTTGGAAGCTGGCAAACCAGAAGAAGCAATCGCGTATTTTCAGCGGGCTCTCGAACTGAACCCTGCTTTCGCCGCCGTCCATTACAATCTGGGTAGCGCCTATAAAGACCTTGGAAAGCTCGAAGACGCCGCCTCCTGTTTCCGCCGGGCCCTGGCCATCGAGCCCGCATTCGCCGAGGCGCATTACAATCTGGGAAAATCTCAACAGGACCTCGGCCAGCATGATCAAGCCCTTGACCACTATCGCCAGGCACTTGCCCTTAGGCCGGATTACGAAGATGCCTGGACCAACCTGCTGATCGCGACGAAAACTTCTCTTTTCAGCAGAGGCCAGCGTCGCCGGGGTGATGGCGACATCGCGGCTTCATTGCCGCCCGCTGCCCGTGCCAACTGGCGCTTTAGCCTGTTTGAGAATCATCTCGATATCTTCCGCCCGCACGAAGCCGACTCCAGTTATGACGCGGCAATGGCGGCGCTTCCTGAACGCGCCGCTGTCGCCACACAGGCTGAACCGTCCGAAATATTCGAGCAAATAGTGGCGCTCCTACATTTCGGGCGTAGCGGCACCGGCTTGATGCACAGCCTGATCGACAACCATCCTGAAATATCGACCCTACCCAGCATCTATTTGGCCGGCTACTTCAATGCCGGCGTGTGGGAAGAATTGATCGCTGGCGGTGTCGCCGAATTGCCGCAACGATTCACCGAAAAATTTGCCGTGTTGTTCGATGCCGCCTCGCCCATTGCGGTGCCCGGCACGCAAAAAGAGGAAATCCCCTATTTAGGTGTCAAAGAGGGCATGACGGCGCTCGGCAACAACCGTGACGAAGTCTTGAGCGTTAACCGGGACAAATTTTGCGCCGAGGCCCGACGCCTGATAGCACACTATGATCAGGTCGATGCCGGTCAGTTCCTGTCGATCATCCACGCCGCCTATGAACACGCCATTGATAGACCCGGCGACAAAAGCACGCTCTATTATCACATCCATAACCCTGACGAGTACGCCAAGCTTAACTTTTTACGTCACTTTCCGCATGCACGACTGATGATGATGATCAGAAATCCTGTGCAGAGTTGCGATTCATGGGTACGCCAGGCCGACCGCGACAATGACTGTGGCCAGATTTGCCATCGCATCGTTAC
>CBFDEA010000099.1:0-6484 GCA_965603695.1 uncultured Rhodospirillaceae bacterium
TCACAATCACGCCTGAGGAACTGCTGGAAAAGGATCCCCCGACTTTGCTGGCCGGGGCCGCGGCGTGTTTGCTCGACGATCTGGATCAGGCCTTCGCGGGAAAAGACCACGACGGGCTTGAGGTCGCGCTGCTGCACCTTTACAACACGGTTCGTGAAGGCGGTGCGACGATGATGATGACGGGGCAGAGCACGCCCGCGCGCTGGCCATTGCACTTGGCGGACCTGTCCTCAAGATTGAAGACTGCCAGCGTCGCCGAAATCGGGCCGCCCGACGACGCCCTGATAACCGCCGTTCTGGTCAAACAGTTCGCCGACAGGCAATTGAGGATAGACGACGATGTGATCGCCTTCGTGCAACTCAGGATCGAACGCTCGTTTGTCGCCCTGAGGCAATTTGTCGCCGCCACCGATAAAATGGCGTTGACCGAAAAAAGACGCATAACGGTGCCCCTGGTACGCCGGGTGTTGCAAGAACTTAACGAAAACTAAGGTAGAAATAAGGATCATATTATGGATTTGGGAATTGCCGGAAAAAAGGCACTGATTACGGCGGCCTCGAAGGGCCTGGGCCGGGCCTGCGCCATGTCGCTTGCGGCAGAGGGTGTGGATGTCACCATTACCGCCAGGAACGCCGGACCGCTTGAAGCGACGGCCGAAGCAATTCGTAAAAAAACGGGTGCGACGGTCAACACGGTGGTCGCCGATATCGCCAGCGAAGAAGGTCGTGCGGCGACTTTGGCCGCTTGCCCAAACCCCGATATCCTGGTCAATAACGCCGGCGGCCCGCCCCCCGGTGATTTCCGCGATTGGGATCGGGATGCCTGGATCGCCGCCCTGGATGCCAACATGTTGAGCCCTATCTTTATGATCAAGGCGACCGTTGACGGCATGATCGCGCGCAAGTTCGGGCGCATCGTCAATATTACCTCCGGCGCGGTCAAGGCGCCGATCGAGGTTCTGGGACTGTCCAACGGGGCGCGTTCGGGCCTCACCGGTTTTTGCGCCGGACTGGCCCGCAAGACCGTCCGCGACAACGTCACCCTGAACGCCATATTGCCAGGACCGTTCGATACGGACCGCCTCAGCGCAACCCTTGAAGGGGCGGCCCAGGCGTCGGGCAAAAGTATGGGCGAAATTCGTAGCGAGCGGCGGGCGGCAAACCCGGCTGGTCGTTTCGGCGATCCGGCGGAGTTCGGTGAACTATGCGCCTTCATTTGCAGCGCCCAGGCCGGTTACATCACCGGCCAGAACCTGCTGATCGACGGCGGCGGCTATCCGGGCACGTTTTAGGAATACCCAAATGATCAGAAAAGTTACTTAGTTTTCATGGTGGCCTCCTTCGGATCGGCATGACAAACCGATTGTTTATCTGTAGAATTCGGGGGATGAGCGAGAACACACTGAAAACAAATAAAAATACCGGTTCCTCCGGAAAGCCTGCGACGGTGGCGACGCTTGTCGATAGCGCCGCAGATGGTGACTGGAAAAGCATCGAGGCGGGCTCAAGGCGGCGTTTTATCAACCGCGAACTTTCCTGGCTGGCATTCAATTGCCGCGTTCTGGGCGATGCCAATAATCCAAAACATCCGTTGCTTGAACGCTTACGTTTTTTGTCGATTTCGGCGATCAACCTGGATGAATTCTACATGGTGCGTGTCGCCGGTCTGAAAGGCCAGGTGCGCGCCGGTGTGGTCACTCAAAGTCAGGACGGTCTGACCCCGGTGCAACAATTGACGGCCATTAACGAATCCGCCACTGCCTTGTTTAGCGATCAGCAAACCTGCCTGCACACCTTGCTTGGTGAATTGCGCGCAGTCGGTTTGTCGGTGTTGGCCGCCAATGAATTGTCCGCTGCCGACATGGAATGGCTTGAAGAGCATTTCATGGAACAGGTGTTCCCGGTGCTGACGCCTTTGGCCATCGACCCGGCGCACCCGTTTCCGTTCATCCCCAATCTAGGCTTTTCGCTGATCCTGAAAATGAGCCGCAATGATGATGGCGAGGAACTGCGCGCCTTGTTGCCGATTCCCAGGCTGCTGGAGCGCTTCGTCAGGCTGCCTGGTGCGGGCATTCGCTTTATCCCCATCGAAGACTTGATCGGCTTGTTCCTGGACAAGCTGTTTCCCGATTTCACCCTGCTCAAGTCCGGTGCGTTCCGGATTATCCGCGACAGCGTTGTCGAGGTCGATGAGGAAGCCGAGGACTTGGTGCGGACTTTCGAGACGGCGCTCAAGCGGCGTCGCCGGGGCAGCACCATCTTGTTGTCGTTCAGCCTGGATACGCCGAAGGAATTGCGACAACTGGTGACCGAAAGTTTAGGACTTAGCCCCAACGATATCATCTATCTGGAAAGGATGCTGGGGATCGCCGAAACCCGCAAGTTGATTATCGATGAGCGCCCGGACCTGCTGTTCGAACCGTTCAACGCCCGCTTCCCGGAACGGATCAGGGACTTTTCCGGCAATTGCTTCGCGGCCATTCGCAAAAAAGACATTGTCGTTCACCACCCCTATGAAAGTTTTGACGTTGTCGTGCAGTTCCTAAGGCAGGCGGCACAGGACCCGAAGGTCGTGGCAATCAAGCAAACCCTGTACAGGACCAGCGATAACTCACCGATTGTCAAGGCGCTGATCGAAGCCGCCGAGGCCGGAAAGTCGGTGACCGCCATGGTCGAATTGAAGGCCCGCTTCGATGAAGAAGCCAACATTCGCTGGGCCCGCGATCTGGAACGGGCCGGGGCGCAAGTGGTTTACGGTTTGCCGGACAAAAAGGTCCACGCCAAGGTCAGTCTGGTAGTCCGTCATTCAACCTCCGGCAAGGGCATGCGTGCTTATGTCCATTTTGGCACCGGCAATTATCATCCCGATACGGCGAAGGTCTATACCGACCTGTCATTCTTTACTTGCCATGAGGGGTTGTGCCGCGACGCCGCCAAAATGTTCAATTTCATGACCGGGACGGCGCGACCCGAAACCCTTGAGCATCTGGCGGCTTCGCCGATCGATATGCGCGAGACTCTGCGCCGGCATTTTGAAGAGGAAATTGAACACGCCATGGCCGGAAGACCGGCCAACATCTGGGCCAAGATGAATTCTCTCGTCGATGCCGAAATCATCGACACCTTGTATCGGGCCTCTAACGCCGGTGTCAAAATCGATCTTGTGGTGCGCGGTATTTGTTGTCTACGACCGGGCATCCCGGGACTGTCGGAAAATATCCGGGTCAAGAGCATCGTCGGACGCTTCCTTGAGCACAGCCGCATTGTAGCCTTTGGTGGCGGCCACAAACTGCCATCGAGAAAGGCCAAACTTTATATTTCTTCGGCCGACTGGATGCAGCGCAATATGGACTGGCGGGTCGAAGTTATGGTGCCGGTCAACGATGAAACGGTACACGCGCAAATTCTCGATGAAATCATGGTCGCAAACCTGAACGATAGCGAACAAAGCTGGGCTTTGGGACCCGACGGGCGCTATACACGGATCATCGATCCCGCTGCCAGCCAGGAAAAGGGCGATCAGCCACAGGTCACGGGGTTCAATGCCCATACCTACTTTATGATCAACCCGAGCCTGTCGGGTCGTGGCAGTGCCAGGGAAGATGACAACGCAGCGTTACCGCAGCTGGTTCTGAAAAAAACCTGATGAGCGGGACGTCTCCTTCCATTCAGGCAAGCCTGCACGGCCCCGGTAAGGTCGCCATTATCGATATCGGTTCGAACACCTTACGCCTTGTCGTCTACGACGCGCCGATGCGCCTGCCAATCCCGATGTTCAATGAGAAGGCCCAGTGTGAACTGGGTCGCGGGCAGGCCGTAAGCGGGCGGCTTAATCCGGCGGGTGTCGAGCTGGCTTATGCCAGCCTGTCCAGATTTATCAACCTGAGCCATGCCATGGGTGTCGATCATCTGGAACTGGTGGCGACGGCGGCGGTGCGCGACGCCAGCGACGGGGCCGATTTTGTTGCCGAGGTGAAACGTCGTTTCGGTCTCGACGTTCAGGTTTTGAGTGGCGCGGAAGAAGCAAAGCTGGCGGCCATGGGCTTGCTCAGTGGTGTTCCCCAGGCCGATGGAATCGTCGGCGATCTGGGTGGTGGCAGCCTTGATCTGGTCGGTTTGGATGCGGGCACTTTCGCCGAGCAGGGAACTCTTCCCCTGGGGCATCTGCGTCTTGCCGATGTGACGGGAAATGGCCAGATGGCGGCGCGCAAGCTGATCGCCGAAAACCTTGCGGGGCTGCCATGGATCAAACAGGCGAAGGGCCGCTCGCTCTACGCTATTGGTGGTTCCTGGCGAGCGCTGGCGCGTATTTTCATCAGTCAGATTGATCATCCCCTGCATGTTGTCGATAACTTCACCCTGCGCCGCAGCGACGCCCTGCACTTAAGCAGGCTGGTCGCCGACCAAAGCAAGGACAGTCTGCAACGCATTCCCGGCATCGCCCGACGCCGCATGGAATCCCTGCCGGCGGCGTCGATGGTCTTGCAGGCGCTTATCGAAGTTATTGAACCGCAATCAGTGACGTTTTCTGGCTTCGGCATGCGCGAAGGGCAATTGCTGAAAATCCTTCCCGATGAAATTCGCCAGCAGGATACGCTGATCGACGCGTGCAAAAGCTATTCCGAAAGAATGGGGCGTTTCGCTATTAAGGGTAATGAAATCCTGGAATGGATGAGCCCCTTGTTCGAGCAAGAAGCTCCTGGTGAACGGCGCTTGCGGCTGGCCGCTTGCTTGCTCAGTGATATCGGCTGGAGCGAACATCCTGACTATCGGGCCGAACACGCCTTCCACCGGGTGCTTAGAATTCCCTTTGCCGGACTGACCCACCCCAACCGGGTGCTGCTGGCTGAAGCCGTCTACGTTCGTTACAACGGCGACCCGGATTCGATGCTGGTGGCGCCGGTCAGATCCTTGCTCGATTCCGCGCAGCAATCCTGGGTTCAGGTTGTCGGCTTGGCGTTGCGTCTTGCCCACACCTTGTCGGGCAGTGCGCCGGGGCTTTTGGAGCAAACGCGATTGAAAGTCGGCGATAGTAAATTGACGCTTGTGGTTCCTGAAGGCAGTAAGTTGTTCGTCAGTGAAAGCATCGAACGACGGCTCAAAACCTTGGGTCGTTCCCTGGGACTTAAGGGCGCGATAAATTAATCGGCAGGTTTCATTCCGTTCAGGCGCTTGTTTTTTATGACGAAACCAATCTCGCCATTGCGCAGTTTCAGGGCATCCTCGCCAAATAAATCCCTGCGCCAGCCGTGCATGGCGCGGACATCGGCGTCTTCTCCGAAAGCCGCGATCAGTTCGATATCGTTTGCCGATGCCAGTAACTTCTGGGCGACGTCACCTTCATCGCATTTCATTTTCAGCAGGACCCTGAGCAGATCGATGACCGAGCCCAGTCCACGCGGCATGTCCGGTTTGACTTCGGGTTTGGGGCAGTCGGCATCGGCAATGGCGAGGCCTTTTTTAACCGCTTCAATTAAACGTGCCCCGGCCGGGCCTTCGGCCATTTTTCGACCAAGGCCACGGGTTCGTTCCAGCTCGGCCGCCGTCTTCGGTGTGTGATGGGCGATTTCCAGCAGTGCCTCATCCTTTAGGATTCGGTTGCGGGGCTGGTCGCGGTTTCTTGCTTCAAGCTCGCGCCAGGCCGCAAGCTCGCGCAGAATGGCGAGAAAGCGCGGGCTCGATCCGCGCGATTTGATGCGACGAAAGGTTTGATGGGGGTCCGGGTCGTAGGTTTCCGGGGCTTCCAAAATGGCCATCTCTTCGTCCAACCACTTTTCGCGACCATTGGCTTCGAGTTTCTGGGCCAGTTTACGGTAGGCGTCACGCAGGTGGGTGACATCGCACAAGGCATAGGAAATCTGGCGGTCACTCAAGGGCCGCAGCGACCAGTCGGTGAAGCGCGACGATTTGTCGATATGGGCTTTGGTCAGCTTGGCGATCAGGGTCTGATAGCCCACCGAGTCGCCAAACCCACAAACCATGGCGGCGACCTGGGTATCGAAAAGCGGTTTCGGAAGGCGTCCCATCATATGATAGAAAATTTCCAGATCCTGCCGGGCGGCGTGGAAAACCTTGAGGATCGAAGGGTCGTCGAAAAGTTTGAACAATGGCGCCAAATCAAGGCCGGGGGCCAAGGTATCGATAGCCCGGGCATCATCGGGGCCGGCAACCTGGATCAGGCACAAAATCGGCCAGTAGGTTGTTTCGCGCATGAATTCCGTATCGACTGTGATAAACGGCGTTCCCGAAAGGCTCTCGCAGAAGGCGGCGAGGGTCGCTGAATCTGTAATCATAGGCATGCGCCAACGTATATAGGGAAAGTTGGCGGAGGAAAACCCCATGTGACCTAAAGCGGGCAGATTCATTCTTAAAAAAATTAAAACAAGCCCGACAAAGGCCAAAATTCGAGCAAAAACCCGAAGTTTTCCAGCAGAAAAAGCGTCAATGTAACAAAGTGTGATGCTGGAAAATGTTTAATATTACT
>CBFDEA010000100.1:0-6475 GCA_965603695.1 uncultured Rhodospirillaceae bacterium
AACCTGTAATTGGCTGTGTAGCACGATTTAAGAGTCTAAACATAGAGTCCAATATAGGGCGCTTTGTCTTTCTTTAAGAGTCCAGGGGCTGCGATTCTGGAGTCCATCTTAGACGATTTGAGTCCAATTTATCAATTTTAAGAGTCTAATTACGATTTGACAGTTAACACTTTGTTAATTAGACTGTCTAAATCGTTAATTGTTAATTAGACACTTAGTTGGAAAACATCGTGCTGACCTCCAAGCAATTGCTTTCAAGGACGGGCATTTCCAGGGCCACACTCTACAATTACATCAGTCTTGGAATTCTCGCGAAACCGACCCTCGGCAAGTCCGAAGGACGGGTGCGGCCGGTTAGTCAATTTTCCAACCAGGCACTGGCGACGATCGAACAAGTCAACAACCTAAAAAGACGGGGCATCTCAATGGTTGAAATCGCAACAATTTTAAAACAAGAATCTTCCGACAGTGCGGTCGCAGGACCGCTCGCGGCCAATGAATCGACGCAATCCCCAGAATCAGGGGAATCCCCAGAATCCTCTGAATCTCTGGCCGAAATAGAGCGGCGCCGCGCCGACAGACGCGCCAGCGGGCCAAAAGGCATCGAGCAGCTTGCCGGCGGCGGCATCCGCCTGACCATCGATCAGGTGACGACGCCCTCCTACATGATCAATACCCGTTTCGAGTTGGAATGGGCCAATGATCAGGCCATCGCCGAGATCGGCAGTTTACGTGACGGCCTTGGCCGCGACATTTGCGAACGCAATATCTTCGGCCTGTTCTTTCAGGACCAGGAATTGATGCAGGCCGACAGCCGTGACGATCTGTTGAAGTTTCACTTGTCCATAGCCAAGCACCGCTTCACCCGCACCGCCCTGCTGACCGCCGACCCGGACATGGAAGACTGCGATATCGACGAGCTGGGCCGCTTATACGACCAAGTCGAGCCTGCTCCTCTGGGCCAGGTTCTCCATACCCAGCTTAATCTGGCACCGCGAGGCGAGGTCGAGCAGTGGCTTGATGTCTACGCCTCGACCTTCCGCGAGGGTTTCTTCATCGTCTACGTTCCGGCCAACGACGCCGATGACGCGCTGATGCAGCTTCTCGGTCGTCGCGATATCGTCATCCGCGATTTGATGAAGCGCCGCCGCCCGTACCTGACCCAGGTCGCCGTCGTCGTCGCCGATCTGCAAAACTCGGTGAAGATCTGCGCCGAACTGCCGCCGGAAGAATATTTCGAGCTGATCAACGACATTTGGGGGGCCATGGAGCCCAACTTGCGGAAATACTACGCCACTCACGGCAAGCATGTCGGCGACGGCATGGTCTACTACTTCTTCCCCCAGCCCGACAGCAACTACGCCATGAACGCCATGCTCTGCGCCGAGGAAATGCGCGAAGCCATGCACGCGATCTCGAAGGCCTGGAAAAAACGCAAGAACTGGACCAATGACCTGGTCCTCAACATCGGCCTGCACGAAGGCCAGGAATGGTTCGGTACCTATCAGACGCCGACCCACGTCGAGGTCACCGTCCTCGGCGACACCATCAACATGGCCGCACGCTTAAGCGATTTCGCCCGCGAAGGCACCATCTGGATCACCAAGGCGATGTTCGGGCAGTTGTCGTCGAAGGAGCGCGAGCGCGTTAGCTACGGCGTCCACCGTAGAGGCGAAGACGGTTCCAGCATCCTGGTCCCGGCGACCTACTCAAGGATTTCCAACCTGCTCGACCTCGACGACTCACAAAACGTCAAGTTCCGCGACATCGCGGCCATGGCGGTGACCGAGATTGTCGAGGTGGCGAAGCTGGAAGAGGCACCTTGAGTGCCACCAATACATGCGATCTCCCGAAACTATGAATAAAAGATGAACGACTGTCTCAGGCCTTGTTCATATCGCTTCTGCTAAGTTTTCCCGACGCTAACAAATCCCGCAAAAAAAATCAGCGGGCGGAACAACAGGTTCTAGGGGAAAAGGCAGTGAGGTTATGGGTGTCGTAGACAGTGGCTATCAATTCAAGTTGGCTAACGCCGGTTCAGTGGTTGATCATCCCGTACACATGGGGGCGCTCCGCTTAGAAGACGGCATCACCCCTTTCAAACAAAAAATCCCCGATAGTGTACCCGCCCAAATCGACGGCACGGCAGAGCGCCGGCGTTCCGAACGCCGCGCCGGTCACCTTAAGGGCCTTACGCCTGACCATCGATCAGGTGACCTCCCCCGCCTATATGATCAATACCCGTTTCGAGCTGGAATGGGTCAACGACGAGGCGGCGGTGCGGTTAACCACCCTCAGTGGCGCCATGAGCCGCGACATTGTCGAGCGCAACATCTTCGGCCTGTTCTTCCAGGACACGGCGTTGATGCAGGCCGACAGTCGCGAGGAGCTTCTGAAGTTCCACCTGTCCATTGCCAAGCACCGCTTTACCCGCACCGCGCTTTTGACCGCCGACCCGGACATGGAAGACACATGCAGCGACGAGTTGGGTCGCCTCTATGACGAGGTCGAACCCGCCCCCCTGGGCCAGGTCCTGCATGCCCAGCTTAATCTGGCGCCGCGCGGGCACAGCGAGCAGTGGTTCGATATCTACGCCTCGACCTTCCGCGAGGGTTTCTTCATCGTTTACGTTCCGGTAAGCGACGCCGACGAGACACTGATGCAGCTGCTCGGTCGCCGCGATATCGTCATCCGCGATTTGATGAAGCGCCGCCGCCCCTACCTGACGCAAGTCGCCGTCATCGTCGCCGATCTGCAAAACTCGGTGAAGATCTGCGCCGAGCTGCCGCCGGAAGAATACTTCGAGCTGATCAACGACGTGTGGGGCGCCATGGAGCCGAAACTGCGCAAGTATTACGCCACCCACGGCAAACATGTCGGCGACGGCATGGTCTATTATTTCTTCCCCCAGCCGGACAGCAACCACGCCATGAACGCGCTGCTTTGCGCCGAAGAAATGAAAGAGGCCATGCGGGAAATTTCCAAAATCTGGAAAGAGCGCAAGAACTGGACCAATGAACTGGTCCTCAACATCGGCCTGCACGAAGGCCAGGAATGGTTCGGCACCTACCAGACGCCGACCCACGTCGAGGTCACCGTCCTGGGCGACACCATCAACATGGCGGCCCGCCTCAGCGACTTCGCCCGCGAAGGCACCATCTGGGTGACCAAGGCGATGTTCGGGCAATTGTCGTCGAAAGAGCGCGACCGGGTCAGCTACGGCGTCCACCGCAAGGGCGAAGACGGCACCAGCATCCTGGTCCCGGCGACCTACTCAAGAATTTCCAACCTGCTCGACCTCGACGACCCAAAACACGTCAAACTACGCGACATCGCGGCGATGGCGGTGACGGAGATTGTCGAGGTGAAGAAGGTGGCCTGAGGCTGGCTGCCCTTAATCCCGAATCAGCCACGTCCTGTTTTCGCTTTATCTAAACACGTTTTCTCCAGGCAATTCCAATAGCCCTATCCCATAATTGCAAACTACACTTATTTAGGGTAATTTGACAATATCCTCACTTTATGGTATTGCTCTTTTTAAGGGATAAAAAGCTACCTAAATAACTAAAAGCATATACGGGTGGAGGTGGTTAAGGTGAGCCGAGTTTCCGATTTACCCCAACCTTTGGATACGTTAGTGGTCAGTTTGACCAGTCCGTGTAATTTGGCTTGTACGTATTGTCAGACAGAACCTTATATCCGACCATTGAAGCGACGCATGTCGATGTCACTTCTGGAAAATACGATCAGCGAAGCTATTTCTTACGCGAGCGAGCGCGGGCAGTCCAAACTGGAATTTTGCTTCTGCGGAGGCGAACCCCTGTTAGCCGGAATGAAATGCTTCGAAAGCATTGTGGAAATACAGAAGCAACATCAGAGCTCAGGGCTAGAAGTCGTTAACACTGTCCAGACGAACGGTACCCTTATCGACAAGGATTGGGCTCTGTTTTTCAAGGAAAATCATTTCGGCGTCAGTGTTAGTCTCGATGGACCCGATGTTATCCAAAATCGCCAAAGGCCAAAACATAATGGTAAAGGATCGTTCGCGACAATCATGTCGGGGTTGGACGCTCTACGCTCACAAAGCGTACCGTACGGGTTGCTTGGTGTAATCACCGAGGACACGGCATCTGAAGCCGCCAGCATCATGCCATTCTTACTGTCCCTGGAACCCCGCCTCGTAGATTTCCTTCCCTGTGCAGATAGAGGGTCCGTCGTAACATCGGACTCCTTCGGAGAATTCCTGGTTCAAGCTTTTGATATATGGATTGATTCGAAGGTCAATCCCAATTCGATCCCTGTCAAAACTTTTCGCGATCTTTGTTTGCAAATCAGTGGCATTCAAATCAGCAAGCGATGCGATTATTTTGGAGAATGTACACGAACCCCCATCGTTACACCGGATGGAGTCGTTGCGGTTTGCGATCAGTACGTGGGAAAGGAATCTGGCCTGCTTGGAAATATCACTGGGAATTCTGGAGAATCCGTCTTTAATTCCGAACTGGCCCAACGGTTCAGAGAATTCTCCGCCACGGTACCTGATGGCTGCTCGGACTGCGATTATCTGGACTTGTGTAGGGGCGGTTGCACTCAACGCAGAAGCGGCAAAGATGGCATTGATTATTTATGTTCAGCCCGCATCCGTTTGTTCACGCACGTTTCCGAAAAGTTAATTACCGTCCTCGATCCGGTCGCCAGAACCGAATTAAAAGAGGATGAACATGGAGTTAAAACGTTCACCAACCAAGGAGTAAAAGAAAATGGCAGATCGCTTCCCTCCTAAATTTGAATTGAGCCTTGATCCGAACGTGGTAAGAGGAATGAAGAGCAAAGAGCTTGATAAAATCGGTGACGCAACCAACGCACGCGTTCTGACGGATATATTGAAAATTGGCCTCACCACTGTCAGAGCCCGTCCAAACATAGATACCGTCGCCGATCACATGAAGGCTTCCTGGAGCTACAGCACCTAATTAACAATGAAGGGGATTGGAAGCGCCGCCTAGTGCTTGTCGCGCAGCAGCCTTGCTTTGTCGCGTTTCCAGTCGCGTTCTTTGATGTCGGCGCGTTTGTCTTGGTGTTGTTTGCCCCGGGCCAGGCCGAGGTCGACTTTGGCGATGCCGCGGTCGTTGAAATAGATGCTCAGGGCGACGATGGTCATGCCCTTGCGGTTGACGGCGTTGAGCAGTTTGCCGATCTCGCGGTGGTGCATTAGCAGTTTGCGGGGCCGCTTGGGTTCGTGGTTGAAGTGGCGGGCCGAGTCGTATTCCGGGATATAGGCGTTGAACAGGTACAGCTCGCCGTCCTGATCGCCGGCGAAGGCGTCGGTGATGGTAGCCCGCCCGGCGCGCAGGGACTTAACCTCCGAACCGGCCAGCATGATCCCTGCCTCGAAGTTCTCCTCGATGAAGTAATCATGGCGGGCCTTGCGGTTTTGCGCGGCAAAGTTGGCCGGGACTTTCTTTTTCTTAGTTGCCATGAGTGACGCCCTTAAGCACTCTTAATTAAGCAGGCCGACGGCAATAAGCGCGTCCTTGACCTGTTTTTTGTGGGCATCGGAAATCTCGCAAATCGGCAGCCGGGTTTCGGCCGAGCAAAGCCCAAGCAATTCGGCGGCGTACTTGGCCGGACCGGGACTGGATTCACAGAACATGGCGTCGTGCAGGGGCTGCAGGCGGAACTGCAACTCCATGGCTTTTTTCAGATCGCCCGCGCGCCAGGCCCGTTGCATGTCGGCACACAGGCGCGGCGCGACGTTGGCGGTGACCGAGATGCACCCTACCCCGCCACCGATCAGATGGGCCAGCGCCGTGGCGTCTTCGCCCGAAAGCTGGCAGAAGTCTTCGCCGATGGCGTTGCGCGTCTGCATCGGCCGGGCGAGATCGCTGGTCGCGTCCTTGACGCCGACGATGTTCGGTAATTCGGCCAGCCTGGCCATGGTCTCAAGCGACATATCGACGATACTGCGACCGGGGATATTGTAGATGAGGATTGGCAGATTGCAGGCGTCGTGGACGGCCTTGAAGTGCCGGTACTGGCCTTCGGGTGTCGGCTTGTTGTAATAGGGCATGACGACCAGGGCGGCGGCGGCTCCGGCTTTCTCGGCGTGAACTGCCAGCATGATCGCTTCATCGGTGGAGTTGGACCCGGCCCCGGCAATCACCGGTACGCGACCGTCGGCGGCCTCGATACACAGTTCGGTGACGTGCATGTGTTCTGCGTGGGTCAGGGTTGGTGATTCACCGGTGGTGCCGCACGGAACCAGGCCGTCGGAGCCTTCGGCGATCTGCCACTCAACGAATTTTTTGAAGGCAGCCGACTCCACCTTGCCATTGGCAAGCGGTGTAATCAATGCGGGCATAGATCCCTGAAACATGGCTTCCTCCTTTAATCTTAGGTTCACAAGGCGCGCACAATAACCCTAGCGATACGCGGGAGCAAGTGCCGCTTGATGTATCGGTACAACTTGCTAAAT